>CAZSIY010000074.1:0-7344 GCA_964606825.1 uncultured Oscillospiraceae bacterium
GTGTATATCATTCCCAAATGCGAAGATGCCCGATACCACATAGAAAGAACACTTCCCGGAAACTGCATAGATATATTTTTCGACACAGATATTGAGTTTGTGAAAGACTTTGTTATTACAGACTTCGGCGAAAATGCCAAAATTTTGAATTTATTTGAAAAGACACTTAAAATTTGGCTTACAAAACCCAAAGGTTATTATTTTAATTGCATGTCGGCGGTATATCAGATTTTATACGAAATTCTACTAAAAAGCGAGCAATACTCCCCGAAAAACAAATACACAATCATAGAACCGGGCGTACAATATATAAAAAACAACCTCTATGGCGAAATAAACTACCGCATGCCCTCCGAAATTTGCAAAATAAGCTACACGTATTTTAAAAAACTTTTCATAAAAAATTTCGGTATTCCACCGGTGCAATATGTAAACGCCATGCGCCTTGAAAGAAGCAAAGAACTTCTTTTAACGAACAAATGTTCCGTAGGCGACGTCGCAAAAATGTGCGGATTTGAAAACACGTATTATTTTTCGAGAAAATTCAAAGAAAAATACGGACTTTCACCAACCGACTACAAAAAAATCGCTTTTTAATTTTGCAAAAAGCAACCCGAACCATAAATCACGGCTCGGGTTTGTTTTATGTTAATGCTGTGTATCGCAATAGATACATCTGTAAGTTCTTTTTTCTCTGTCCGCAAGACGGAAAACGTGTTTTATTTCCTGCTCGGTTGAAGTTATACAGCGAGGGTTTTTGCACTTTAAAATATCGGTGAGCGTTTCGGGAAGCTCTATATGTCTTTTTTCCTCAACTTCGCCATTTTTTATAATGTCAACTGTTATATTCGGGCTGATGTAGCCGAGAACATCGAAATTTATATCCATTTTGCAATCGACTTTTATTATATCTTTTCTACCCATTTTGCTGCTGGGAACGTTTTTCAAAACAGCAACCGTGCAATCAAGGTCATCAAGCGACAAAAGCGAATAAATCTCCATTGCTTTTCCGCTTGAAATATGGTCTATTACTATTCCGTTATTTACCGAATCTACCCTCATATCACACCTCCAAAAGTTTTAAAATAAGTGCCATTCTTATGTACTTGCCGTTTCTTGCCTGCTTGAAATAGCACGCTCTCGGATCATCGTCTACGGCAACGGATATTTCGTTTACTCTCGGAAGCGGGTGAAGTATGGCAAGGTCATCTTTTGCGGAAAGAAGTTTTTCAGGAGTTAAAATATAGCTATCTTTAAGCCTCAAATAATCCTCTTCGTTGAAAAATCTTTCGCGCTGAACTCTTGTCATATACAAAACATCAAGCGAGGGCATAACCTCATCCAAAGACTTTGTTTGAACATATTCTATGCCTTTGGACTTGATATGCGCTTCTTTTACATATCTTGGAAGTTTAAGCTCGTCGGGAGAAATGAGAACGAATTTCACACCTTTGTAGCGCGACATTGCGGCTATAAGAGAATGAACTGTTCTTCCAAATTTCAAATCTCCGCAAACACCGATTGTAAGATTTTCAAACCCGCCTTTTTCACGGCTTATGGTAAGTAAGTCGGTAAGAGTTTGGGTGGGATGATTATGGCCGCCGTCACCCGCATTTATTATCGGCACGGTGCTTTTTGCCGCCGCAACAAGCGGAGCACCCTCTTTCGGGTGGCGCATTGCTATGATATCGGCATAGCCGCTTACAACCGAAATTGTGTCGGAAACGCTCTCACCCTTTGACGCAGAGCTTGAATTCGCCTCGGAAAATCCCAAAACGCCGCCGCCCAGCTCCATCATAGCGGCTTCAAAAGAAAGCCTTGTTCTTGTGGAAGGCTCGAAAAAGAGCGTTGCGAGTTTTTTATAGCGGCACTTTTCCCTATATTTTTCAGGACTGGCTATAATATCGTTTGCGGTAGCTATAAGCTCGGAGATTTCGTCGGTGGAAAGGTCTAAAATGTCTATTAAATTCCTCACTTGGAAGCGCCTCCTATCCAGCTTTCGTCGGAAGGATTGTCTCTAAATGCAATAAGGCGTGAAATATCACTTTCGGAAATATAGTTCTCCTCTGCCGCCGCTCTCGCGATTACATCAAAATTGGTGAGGCTCACGTTTTTAACGTTTGCTTTTTCAAGACGCTCTATGCCTTTTTTCATGCCGTAGGTAAAAATGCTCACAACTCCGAGAACCTCGGCACCCGCCTCTCTTAAAGCATCTACAACATCTATAACACTGCCGCCGGTTGAAATCAAATCTTCTATAACAACCACTTTTTGACCTTTTTCGAGTTTACCTTCTATGCGGTTTTGTCTGCCGTGGTCTTTTGCGCCGGAGCGAACATAACCCATGGGCATTTTTAAAATATGCGCCGCAATTGCCGCATGAGCAATGCCCGCAGTAGAAGTACCCATAAGAACATCAGCCTCGGGGTAATTTTCCTTTACTGCCTCTGCAATGGCATTTTCCACATCATCGCGAACCGACGGTGCGGTAAGGGTGAGGCGGTTATCGCAATAAACGGGGCTCTTTATTCCGCTTGCCCAGGTGAAAGGCTCGTTGGGGCGAAAGAAAACCGCCCTTATTGAAAGTAAATCTTTTGCAATTTTAACTTCTGTGTTATTCATTTTTAATTCCTCCCGGTAAATTCTCTTGCACATCTTTTATATGCTTCAACAGGGTCGTCCGCTTGAGTTACGGGTCTTCCCACAACTATGTAATCGGAGCCTATTTCATTTGCGCGCGCAGGGGTGGTAACTCTCACTTGGTCGCCCTTGTCGCCGTCGGCAAAGCGAACGCCCGGAGTTACGGTTATAAAGCTCTCGGAGCATACTTCATGCACTTTTGCCGCCTCTAAAGGCGAGCAAACAACGCCGTCGAGACCGGCTTTTTTCGCATTTTTCGCATAATGCATAACCGTGGTTTCCATGTTTTCGCCAATGAGCAAATCCTCATGCATTCTCTCTTCACTTGTGGAAGTGAGCTGTGTTACGGCGATAATAAGCGGTCTTGTGCCGTCGGGGCGGGTAAGACCCTCTACTGCCGCAGACATCATTTCGCAAGTACCTGCCGCGTGAACATTCACCATGTCAACATCAAGGCGCGAAAGCACTGCCATTGCCTTTTTTACGGTGTTGGGGATATCGTGGAGCTTGAGGTCTAAAAATATTTTATGGCCTCTTTTTTTAATCTCGCGAACGATATCGGGGCCTTCGGCATAAAAAAGCTCCATTCCGATTTTCACAAACGGCTTAACATCTGTGAATTTGTCCAAAAAATCCATAGCTTCTTTTTTGCCCGAAAAATCACAGGCAATAATTACGTCTTTACCCATTGTGTGCGCCTCCTGTTATATCACTTAATTTTTCTATTTTGTATTTTGCCATTTCACTCGGCAAATCTTCTATTATGCGTTTGCAAGCGTAGGGGTCTGCCAAATTTGCCGCCCCAACCTGAACTGCCGTTGCACCGGCAAGCATCATTTCAATAACGTCTGCCGCGCTTGAAATTCCGCCCATTCCTATAATCGGAATTTTTACGGCATCATACACGCGATAAACCTGGCTCAATGCCACGGGGAAAACCGCACTTCCCGAAAATCCGCCGCTTTTGTTTGCAAGTATTGGTCTTCTTGTTTTTAAATTTATTCTCATGCCCAAAAGGGTGTTTATCATGCTTATGCCGTCGGCGCCTGCATCTTCGCACGCTTTGGCGATTTCAACTATATCCGTTACATTGGGGGTAAGTTTAATAAAAACAGGCTTGTCTACGGCTTTTTTTACACTTCTTGTAATTTTTGCCGCCTCTTTGGGGTCTGTTCCGAAAGACATGCCGCCCAAATGAACGTTGGGGCAACTTATGTTTATTTCTATAATGCCAACCTGCTCTTCTTTTGAAAGTTTCGAGGCAACCTCTACATACTCTTCTTCCGAAAATCCGCCGACATTTGCTATAACCGGCTTTGAAAAGCATTTTTTGAGTTTAGGAAGTTCTTCGGCTATTACCCTGTCAACACCGGGGTTTTGAAGTCCTACGCTGTTTAACATTCCCGAGGGGCACTCGGCAATTCTGGGGGTTGGATTTCCGAAACGTTCTTCTCGTGTGGTGCCTTTAAAAGAAAAACTTCCAAGCATATTTATATTGTAAAGCTCGGCAAATTCATATCCGTAACCGAAAGTTCCGCTCGCGGGAATTACCGGATTCGAAAGCCTGATGCCGCTGAGATTTACCGACGTATCTACCATATTATCTCCTCCTTTTTGAGAACCGGGCCGTCTTTGCAAATTCTTTTGTTGCCATATTTTGTTTCGCAAGAGCAACCCATGCATGCGCCAAATCCGCAACCCATTCGCTCTTCAAAACTAAACTGCCCGCTTGTGTTTGCCTTATTGTATACGGCTTTAAGCATAGGCTCGGGGCCGCAGGTATAAACATACGTATATGAAATATCGTCAAAAACATCTGTTGCAACGCCTTTTGTGCCAACGGTGCCATCTAATGTGGTTACATATATTTTTGCACCGAGTGCTTTAAATTCTTCCTCATAAAACACATCGGAAGCGGTATTAAATCCCAAAACAACAGTTGGCTTTTTGCCCTGTGCCGCAAGAGATGCGCAAAGTTTGTACATTGGCGGAACGCCCACACCGCCGCCCACAAGAAGCGGATTTTCACCCGAAAGGGAAAGGTCGTAGCCGTTTCCGAGTCCTGTCAAAACGTCGAGCACGTCGCCCGTTTTGCACTCGGCAAGTGTCTTTGTACCCTCGCCCACTATTTTGTATATAAGCGTAAGCAAATTTTCGCTGTAATCGCAAACGGATATCGGGCGGCGCAGGTAAAAGCCGTCGAGCTTAATATTTACAAACTGCCCCGGTGCGGTGATTGCCGAAGTGTCGCCGCGAAACGTGATTTTCATTACATTGTCGGCAATTTGTACATTTTCTGTTATTTCAAAAAAAACTTGTTTCATTTTTCTATCTCCCATACACAATTTTCGAATTACAAACGGTAAAGATACATTTTCCGTACACTTCTCTGCCCTCAAAGGGTGTGCTTTTGCCCATTGTGACAAAGTCTGCGGGGTTTACCGCATATTTTTCGTTTAAATCCCAAACGCAAAAATCATTCAAAAAGGGAATGTTAAAGCGTTTGCGAGGATTTATTGCCATAAGTTCAACCAATTTCTCAAGGGTGATTACGCCTTTTTTCACAAGCTCGGTGTAAAGCACCGGAAAGGCGGTTTCAAGGCCTACAATTCCCATCATGCTACCTTTCAAGCCTCCGGATTTTTCCTCTGCGCTGTGGGGCGCGTGGTCTGTGGCTATCATATCCACGGTGCCGTCGACAATGCCTTCAAGGAGCGCCTCGCGATCCGCTTTGCTTCTTATGGGCGGGTTCATTTTAAACCTTCCATCATCTTTTAAATCGCTGTCGTCAAAAACAAGGTAATGGGGCGCTGTTTCGCAAGTTATGTCAACTCCGTCTTTTTTCGCTTGGCGTACAAGCTCCACAGTTTCTTTTGTCGAAACGTGGCAAACGTGATAGGCACAGCATGTTTTTTTCACAAGCTCTATATCTCTTTGAACAGGCCCCCACTCGCTTTTTGAGCAAATTCCCTTATGGCCGTTGGCTTTTGCATAGTCGCCGTCGTGAATATATCCGCCGTTTAAAAGGCTGTTATCCTCACAATGGGCAACTATTATTTTATTAAGGAGCTTTGCCTTTTTCATTGCCTCCTCCATGAGAATTTCCGTCTGAACGCCTCTGCCGTCATCGGAAAAGGCTATGACGTCTTTTGCCATATCTTCCATGTCGGAGAGCACCTCACCCTTTTCACCCACGGTAATTGCACCGTATGGGTACACGTTTATTTCGGCATCTTTTTTTATAGCTTCAAGCTCTTTGTTTAAATTTTCACGGCTGTCGGGAACTGGATTTAAATTCGGCATGGCGCAAACTGCGGTAAAGCCGCCTCCGGCCGCCGATTTTGTGCCGCTTGACACCGTTTCCTTATACAAAAAACCCGGCTCACGCAAATGCACATGAACATCTGCAAAACCGGGAAGAACAACACAATTGTCAAGGGAAAAGCTACCGCATTTTTCCGCCAATGCGTCGTTTAATACTGAAATATCAAATTTATAATTTTCAACGTAATTCATTGTTTCCTCCGATCACAGCCGCGCAAAAGAAAGGACCTGCCGCAGGCGACAGGTCCGAGCATGCAAAACACACGAGTGCACCGCGCACACGCTTTTTACAGTCATCTTGCCGGCCTCTCGTGCCGATTTAAAGATTTACTGTTTAAATAATAACATAATAATCCTCTTTAGTCAAGGTTTATTTTACAAAAATCGACTTTAATTTTTCCTTTTGAGCACGGCACAGCCGTAAGGAGGCATGGCATTGCCGTCGAAGCTTCCGCCAATGAGCTCATAATCGAAAGGTAAATCAACGATTTTTTCTTCGTTATTGAAATTCATAACGAAAACATAGCACGTTTCGCCCTCATATCTCATGGCAACGCTCACGTTTTCGGGAGTTTTTACAGTCTTTCCGGGCGATATTACGCCTTTTAAAATTTTTTCGTATATTTTTTGGTAACCGTCGCTCATAAAATCGGCTGCAATGTAATAAGCTTTACCTTTTCCGAAATCATTTACGGTAAGGGCGGGCATGCCTGCGTAAAAATCTTCGCAATAGGTGCCCAAAACGCTTGCGCCCTCAAGATATGCAAGCTCGCAGTATTTTTCGACCTTGTATTTTCCGTCGAACATTTCCACGGTGCTGTATTGACCGTCGTAGAGAGAGTCGGTTTCTTCCGCCTTTACGCCCAAGAGCTTTCTCAAAGGATAGCACTCGGTGTCGAAAAAGCTGAGGCCGTATTCATCTACAATGCCGCCGGCGTAGGTTGACACGAAAATTCCGCCGTTTTTTTACAAATTCTTCGATTTTTTCCTTAATTCCGCTTTTCATCATAAAGAGCATGGGCACGATTATAACCTTGTATTTTGAAAAATCGTCATCTTCAAACACAAAGTCGCAACCCACGTTAAGTTGCCAGAGAGCGCCGAAATTTTTCTCAACGGCGCTTATAAGGCCTTTGTCGGAGTCAATATTTCTGTATGATTGAGCATTTGAAAGCGCCCAGCCGCTTTCATAATCATAGAATATTGCCACTTCGTTTTCGGTGATCGATGAGGAGATTTCGCCTATATTTTTAAGCTCTTCGCCCGTTTTCACAACTTCGCGGAAAACGCGCGTATCTTCGCTGTTGTCATGGCCTACTACCGCTCCATGGAACTGCTCCGACTGACCGCGGCTTTTTCTCCACTGGAAATACTGAACGG
>CAZSIY010000075.1:0-7298 GCA_964606825.1 uncultured Oscillospiraceae bacterium
AAACGGTAAATTTGCAAAATAGGCATTGACGGTCAGCGATATAACGCGTTATAATTGTATATAGGTACATTAACTATCATACTTCATCCTCGTTTTTTGTGATAACTCTTTTTGTTGCGAGGCAAGATGTTTCTTGCCTCGCAAACTTAATTCATATCATCACTCTACAAATCCTTCAGGCCATTCACCTACATTCAGGTGATATTCATCAATGGAGAAGCATTCATCCGAAAAATCTTTAAATCCAGGGAGTTCGCTGTATTTGATTATCGTCTCCTGTGCTTTAGCCTTACTATCAAATATTCCTATAATTTTTGTTTCTTCATATTCGTCATTATTACCATAGAAATATGTATGTTGCAACAAATATACACTTTTCATTATTTGCCACCTCTATCACCGTATTTTTTTAATTTATTATATTCTGATCCAGGACCAGTCTTATAATTGCCTTTTCCATATTTTTTATCCATAAGACGTTTAGCAAAGTCATTTCCGCTTTCTCCTTCTTTTGGTTTTTCTCCTTTTGCCCATGATGGAACATCGGACGACTTTTCTTTTCCACTTGATTTGCTCTTTTTGGCAAACAGAATCCGCACACCATCTACAACTGCTCCTACGATAACACCGCCTACAACAATAGCATCACCAATGGGAAGTGGTCCATCTGCACCAGTGAGCCACCATGTAGAGCCACCCCATGTAAGTGCATAACTTTCCCCTGTAGGATCAATAAATTTAACTGGATTATTTCCACAGTATACATATCTATTCATATCAAGAGGATTTGCTATATTTTCTTCCTTGATATCAAGACTTGTAAATCTACCAATACCAAAATTATAGTAAGTCAAAGGCTTGATTTGGATCGGCTGCGACAATATATAACTTTCACCATTCTCATTGTTTCGCCTGAAATACATTACATATCCATCGTTACTTCCGATTTCTGTGTCTTCAAATTGAATTGCATCGTATGTACCATTAGCATCTGTAGAGGTAAACCACATATCCTCATCGAATTCGTCACCATCTATCTCTATCTCACGATATGCAAATGTTCCTTGCGGAACTCTGTTTGTTATAGATTGAAGCTCATGCTCAAATTTAATTGTATTTCCAAATCTGTCAACGATACCTATAAGTCTGCCATCCTCTGCAAAATATTGCTTTGTTTTATCTGCATCGGTTAGAGAATAAAACGATGTCACTTGGCCATTGGAATAACCCTTATCATTTCTATTAAACTGAATATCCTTATTATAGTATCCTTTGAGATTGCTATCAGTTGTATCAGATGTGAATTGCACCTGATATACTTCACCATTTCCTGAGTGATAATATAACTCGGTTTCTTCTTCGTAATAATATGTATCTACTACCTCTTGAGGAATATATTCGTTTTCAACCTGTACAGATGGAAAACTAAAGCTCCATCCTACGCCCAAATTATACCTGTCTATCTGATATGTAGAATAATCATTAATAAGCTTGTTGGTTAAATAGCCGTTACTGTTTGGTAAAACCATCAGGCTTGCATTTCCTACCGAAGAAGCCACAGATTGATATGTTCTTCCAATACGCAAATCGAGTCCGTTTCTTCCATCAAGAACGAGATCCTCAAAAATCAATGTCAGTTCTCCGGAATAATCGGATATATTTTCTTCAAAAAGCTGTTGTATGAGAATTTCGGTTCATTTGCACCGTTACCAATTTTAGGAGCCGTTATAGTATTAAAACTCGTTAATAAATTTGCATTAAATATAAAATCTGTTGAAGTGATTGCCGGAATAGCAGAGCGCGTTTTCTCAACATCCGAAACAGCTTCTACAGCATTGTTTGTGGCACGAGCCAATTGTTCTTTATTTGTTATGACATTTGATACATCAGGTTCTTCTGCCACAGATATATCTGCAAGTCCCTCAATATCATATCCTATTTCTCTTAATTTTGTAATGTCATTTGCTGCCGAAGCTCCATAGGAGGTTATGTCACCCTGTTCGACTTCTGCAGCAAAAGATATGTTTACCGTTGTTAAAAGCATTGTAAATACTAAAATCATAGAAATTATCTTTTTCATATACATTCTCCTTTGCCACATTTTATCGTTTATGTCGAATTGAAATAAAAAAGGCATAAGCAGTTAGCAGCCTCAAATGACCGCTATTTCTACTTATGCCATAAATGTACTGGTTCCTTCATAATGATGCCTCCTATTCATCTGTCACTATTCCTATAACAACTACCACCTTTTAAATAAATTTACATTTATATTTTAGCATAATAAAGCCAATTTTTCAATAGATTTGGAATATTTTACATATTTTCTCACTTTTGCCCAAGAAGAGCGCCTTTCCATAATGCCCTATTCACAATAGCCGTTTTATTTTACTTGTATATCAACGCTTATTAAGAATTATTGTTTCGCAGCAAATATTTCCTAATATCATCATTAGGAATATCTTTTATTTTTTCTCTTGCTCCGCCATGACGAGTTATGTAATCATCACTGCCTATTTCAAGATATCCTGTAAGCTGTGCGATGGGATCGTAGCCTTTTTCTTCTAACAGTGCAATTATTTCTTCTAATTTTTCTTCAGGTGTCATATTAGCCACAATCCTTTCAATTTTTACTGCGATATATCAATTATTTCATTTCCTTCTTCTTGAGTAATGTATTCAACATCAACCATACATTCTATTACCTTTTCCTGTCTTTGTTTTGCAAGGTCAGGACGAACATCAAGAGAATAGATTGACGGCGCATTTGGTATGCCCACAAGCAAAGTACACTCATAGTCCGTCATATCCTTTGGTTCTTTATCAAAGTAACCCATTGACGCATCATAAATCGAATAATATCCGCTGCCGTAAGCAACAGCATATCTTTCAACAGGTATTCTCTGCGGTAAGCATTCATCACTTTATAATCCATTTCCGCAAGTACCGTGTTTGCAGGTATTATATCGACCTTTCCGACTTGTCTTATACATTCAACTACACGTTGTTCCGTAACTCCGTCTGCAATCGCTTCATCTATTAAGTCGCAAAGTGTGTTGTCAAGTTCGTCTGCAATCATCCCAAGAGATGTTGCTATATTTCCTTGACTGTCTGCATCAACAATCAGCACCTTTTTATCAAACTCTGCAAATGAATATGCTATGTTGATGCTCGATACGGTTTTACCAACACCGCCTTTCAGATTAATTAAACTTATAACCTCACTCATAGTCGATTTCTCCTTATAAAATTTTTTAAATTTTTTCTAATTTATCACCTCATTTTGCTATAAATTTTAGACTTTAAATGAAAATTGAGCTTGTTCTTTTTGGAAAACAAAAAGAGACGAGTCTTCGAAACCCTTGAATTATCAAGGTTTTCGTGACTTGTCCCTATTATAGCACAATGATAAAATCAGTTAACGATTTAGATGCCGCAAATTCATTTTACCGGGAGTAAAAATACTTGCTTGCAAGGACCTTTTTGCGACACCGTCAATTGACACACAGCGGTCACACGGTCGTAAAAATCGTTAGGATTTAAGAGTTTTATGTAATAAAACTATGCTATGTGACAATTATACCACAAATCGGCGCCAAATTCAATACAAAGCACAAAAAAGACAACTGTTTCCGAAAAATCAGCTGTCTTTTGCATTTCAAATATCAAAACGGTTTTGATGCCGCAACGGTAAGACACCTATACTCATGGCCGAAAGCCTTTTTCTCTTCCTCGGTTTCGGTAGGACGAACTGCGCAATAGAAGTGATAAAGCACACCGTTGTGATAAATAATACAAGGTTTATGAGCATGCACGGAGTCTAAACTGCCCTCTTTTCCGAATTTTATTATAGGTTCTTCGCATTTTTTCCAGGTGTACATGTCATCGGAAACAGCAACTCCGTCTTGCGCGTTTTACCGTCAAATCCGCAATAGAACATAACCTACCTACCATTTTTACTGTCATACAAAACATGTTGTCCGCACGAAAAACGACTATCCAAATGATTTGGTGTCACCTTTAAAACAAGGTTATTATCATATCGTTTCCAGTTTCTCAGAGAATTTGAAGTTTCCATGCCAACCTGTTCGTGCCACATCCCATCGGTAACTTCCTTACCGTTGTAATACAAAAGAAATTCGTTTGCACAAGGCACAATCCATGTTGAATACAAACCTCCTCCATCCCAGCAGCCGGATTTTCCTTTTTCGAAAACGGGTTCTTTTTCGCAGTGCCACTCAAGCAAATTTTCGTCTGTCGTCCACGCCAAGCCATTTGCCGCCGCGCCGGTTTCATACCCTACTCCGGGATATGCGTGGTAAAACATCCAATACTCCCATCGTACTTCAAAAGCTCGCGGTTTCCGTAAAGGTCAACATCACGTAAAAGAGAGGATATCGCACGTCCGTTTGTATCCCATGGATTTTCCGAGCCAGCGTCCAAAATAATTCCTTTTTTCTCCCAATGCAACAAGTTTTCGGACGTTGCCATAGCCGTGCGATATCCTTTACCGTCAAAACCTATATAAAAGCAATAAAATTTTCCATTGTGTCTGCAAATGCGCATATTGTCAACGCCGTAGCGGTCAAACGCGCCGCTGGTGCCCGACGGGGCAAGAACGGGTTTTCCGTATTTATACGGTGTTACATAATCAACAAATTCATTTAAAATCATCATTAAAACCTCGCAATAATATAATATAGTTTATATATTACACCAATTGACTCATTTTGTATTTGCACAGAATTATTAATTTTTGACATTACTTTATTTTTCAAGTAATTTATGGTACAATAAGGCTATGAAGAGAGGTATCCGACATGCCATATAAATTAAATATAAACGATATAAATTTAAATATAGTGGGAAGAACAAACGAAAAACCGCCATGGAGACACGAAGGACGTAAACTGGACTACAACCACCTTATTGTCATCATTTCGGAAAACTGTACATGCCGTATCGAAAAAGAAAATTTCACTCTCAATCCATATGATTTGCTTTTTATACCGGCAAACAAATTTTATATTTTGGAAACCGACACGCATTGCGAATATTATTTTGCATGTTTTTATCCACAACTTATTTCAGCCGATAAAAATGACATACAATTATGCAACACTCCCCTCGAAGCGCCAAGTAAAAAATTCTTTTTGCCTCAAAGCGAGAGAATAAAGAGCGCCGTGTTAATTCTTCCGGAGCAAATGAAACTAAACAACAAGATTTATTCTAACACAAGCTCGCTTTTTATAAAAATGATAAAATTAAATTCTACGAAAAACTATCTTGACCGTTTGGAAACAGACATACATTTTAAAGAAATTTTATTGCTTATTGCAAAAAATCGGAATTTCTCGCGCAAAGAAGAAAAATACCCGCATTTACTTGAACATATAATCACCTACATAAACGAAAATTACACAGAATGTATTACAACCAAGTATTTAGCAGATATATTTTCCGTATCGAAACCGTACATATGCGCTCTTTTTTCAAGTCATTTAAATATGACCGCAAGCGAATACATAAATTCCGTAAAATTAAGCCATGCTACGGAACTTTTATCAAACTCATCGATGAATATCACCCAAATATCCGAATACCTCGGATTTTCCGGGATTTATTATTTTTCAAGGGTGTTTAAAAAATTTTACGGCGTATCTCCAACTAAATATTCCGTAGCTAATGTTGACAAATAAAAAAAGCGAGGTTATAACAAATGATAATTACAATAACAGCGACATTTTTCGGCATTATGGGAATAATTTTAAACACCGTAATATTTTGGCAAAAAGACAAAAAAATTTACTCACGTTCAAATTATTTGCCGATATAGTTTGGACTGCGCACTACACTTTTCTCGGTGCATTGACAGGAGCGGCAACGTGCGGAATATCCATAATAAGAGAAACAATATTTTTAAACAGAAAGCACAAACTGGTGCAGTTCAATTTGTGGCCTCTTTTATTTATAGTTTTGAGTATCATCTCGGCAATTATTACGCGGCAAAGTCCCGTATGTCTCCTGCCTATGTGAGCATCAGTGCTGTCGGTTATAAGTTTTTCGTTGGAAAATCCACGAATAACACGAATATTTCAAATATTTATACTTCGTTTTTAACTTACGATACATATTGTCAGTCATTTGCCGGAATAATAAACGAAATTTGCACATTATCTTCCGCGGTTCTTGCTCTGCTACATTACAAAAAATCAAATCACCGATAAATTATAAAGATGCGGCATTTGTCCGCATCTTTGTAATTCCGGAATATATTCGTTTTTATTTTTACATATCATACGATTTTAGAATATACTCTCCTATTTCGTACATAAGACTTTCAAGATGTTTTTGCATAAAAATTTCGGGGTTTATGAGTTTTTTCGATTTTTCAAATTTATGCCTCGGAGCAAGCCAATTGTTTTCAAATTTAAGCGAACTTCCCGCCTCAAAAGTAAAAACTCCTTTATAATTTATATCAGTCAAAGCGCACATCACATCGTCCATATTAAATGTTCCGAAAAACGGAATTATATGTTCGTCACATATTCCGCGATTGTCATTTATATGAAGCGCATACAATTCATCACCTATTGCCTTAATTTGCTCATACTGTGTACTTCAACATTTGCATGCCCCGTATCCCAGCAAGCGTGAAAAAGCGGATCATTTTTATTTATGCTGTACAGTGACAAGTCTATATATTTAAATCCCGCGTCACAAACGTTTTTAATCCGCTCTGTATACAAATTACAATAATCGTCAAAAACTCCAGTTGTTGTAGCCAATTTCATCATAGTAAAACTCTCTTTTTTAAACTCCCGCCTACAATCGCTCTTAAACGGAAAAATTACATTACTTGTAATCAAAGGCGATAAACATCTTGAATTCGGTTACCTCAAATTACGCAAAATCGCCTTATCAAATGACAAGGCGATTTTTGCGTATTGATTAAACCAAATCAAATATATCAAATTATTATTCTTCGTTAATTTTTGCTTGAGCAGCTGCAAGTCTTGCAATCGGAACTCTGAAAGGTGAGCATGATACGTAGTTAAGACCGAGCTTGTGGCAGAATTCTACAGAAGACGGATCGCCGCCGTGCTCACCGCAGATACCTACGTGAAGGTTCGGGTTTACAGGCTTGCCGAGCTTAATAGCTGTATCCATAAGTTTACCTACGCCAGTCTGGTCGAGCTTAGCAAAGGGATCGTTTTCGAAAATCTTAGCATCATAGTAAGCATCGAGGAATTTACCTGCATCGTCTCTGGAGAAACCGAATGTCATCTGTGTAAGGT
>CAZSIY010000076.1:0-7288 GCA_964606825.1 uncultured Oscillospiraceae bacterium
ATATTATTTAGTAGTAGTAGTAGTCGGGTGGGCAAAGTGGAAAAGCGGTTCTGCGCCGCTTGCCGGGCGCTTTTGAGGCTGTTTAAAAGTGCTGGATTTTTTAAGGCTAAAATTTAGAAAATTGTTGATAAAAATTTTATTAACAATCTTAATATATTATATCCTCAAAAAATGTGTAAAACTCTTAAAATACGCTTTATACCTTACTTTGAGCCGTTAATTTTTTATGTCGCTTATTATGTTATCAACAAGAGTTTTGGAAGAGGGATTGCTTTCGATGTCTTTTCTTATCTTATTTATCCCGTGCAAAACCGTTGAATGGTCTTTGCCGCCGAAAAATTCGCCTATTTGCACCAAAGATGAGTCTGTAAGCTCTTTCATAAGATACATTGCAATTTGCCTCGGGTAGGCAATTCTTTTAGACTTATCCGCCGATTTAAGCTCGTTTTCCTTTAAATTGCAATAGCGCTCTACGTTGCTTGCAATCATGGGTAGGGTGATGTTTTTCTTATTTACGGTGTTGTAGTCTTTTAATGCTTCTTCGGCAAGAGATAGGGTTATTTCTTTGTTCATGAGTTTGTGGTAGCTCATTATCATTTTAATGGAACCCTCTAAGTCTCTTATATTAGAAGTGATTTTCTCGGCGATATATTTGTATATTTCGTCGGGAATTTCGATGCCTATTTGATCGGCTTTCTTCTTTAATATAGCAATTCGCGTTTCAAAGTCGGGCGGGTTGATATCGAAAATACCGCCACATTCAAATCTTGTTTTAAGCCTGTCTTCAAGAGTATAGAGCTCTTTTGGCGGGCGGTCGCTCGTGATGACGATATGCTTGTTGTTTTGATAGAGGGCGTTGAAGGTGTGGAAAAATTCTTCCTGGGTACTTTCTCTTCCTCCTATAAACTGAATATCGTCTATGAGCAAGATATCCACGGTTCTGTATTTATCACGGAACTCTTGATTGCGGTCGTCTTTAATGGCGTTTATGAGTTCATTTGTAAACTGCTCACTTGTGGTATACATAATTTTTGTGTTAGGCTTTGTGGAGAGCACCTGGTGGCAAATAGCATGCATAAGGTGTGTTTTGCCGAGACCTACGCCACCGTGGAGAAACAGGGGATTATAGTCGCAAACTCTGTTTTCCTGGATTGACTGGGCAAGGTTTTTTGCCACGGCGTGAGCTATTTGATTTGACTTGCCTATTACAAAAGTTTCAAAAGTATAGGCGGGGTTCAAATTCATGCCGGTTTGCGGTTTTTCTTCTATTGGGCGAACGTAGTTCATATTTTCCTGCTTTGTTCTTATATCGAGAAAATAGTCATTTCCCGTGATAATTCTAAGCGCATTTTTTATTAAATCGGCATATCTTGATTTTATCATTTCCCTTGTGTACTCGTAGGGCACTTCCAAAATGATTTTATCCCCTGTGATTTCCACGGGAATTATGGTTTCTATCCACGTGGAAAAACTCACCGGCTGCATGTCGGGTTTGATTATTTCAAGCAATTTCTGCCATATTTGTACTATGTTTTCCATGATTTTTGTGTTCTCCTATTTTTATCCACATATGTGTGTGAAATGTTGATAGATTTGTCAGCATCATCATTTAAAAGTTTTCAAATTTATACACACTAAGTATAACATAAAATGAAATAAAATTCAATATATTTTTAAAAATTTAAGGCATTTAAAGAGAAAAAAGTTTTCATAATGGGGAAAGCCGTTTGTTATAAAACAAACGGCATAAGGCTTATTTTTTGAAAATTTAAATAAAATGTAAAATTTAGGTACTAAATAAAAATAAATACGGTATGAATGAAAAACGCGGCTATCCAAGCTATCAAACACTGGATTACACACACCGAGATTGCCCATTTTGCGCCGAGTTCGTTTTTTACGGCGGCAATTGCGGCAACGCAAGGAGTATAAAGGAGCGAGAATATGAGAAAAACCATAGCTGTTGACTTTGTAAAAAGTGTAGGAAGAAGCGAGGTTTTTCCGCCGAGAAGCACGGTTAAAGTGCTCACGACGCTCTCTTTTGCGGCAAAGCCCGTGATAAGTGAGGTGGATATTCGCCAATCATTAAAACCGAGGGGTTTAAATATGGGTGCTATTGTGCTGCCCAAGAGGGCGAGAAGGCTATCCGACGAATTTTCACAAACATTTAATCTAAGGTCGAAAGTTTGCAAAAACCATATTATAACGGAAGCCAAAAATATTATGGTAAAGGCTTTTGTGATAAAGTCTTTTGCTTTTTCGGCGATTAATTTTAAAACGTTTGAGGCACCGGGCATTCTGTAATTAGGAAGTTCCATAACAAAGGGCACGGGTTCGCCTTTAAACGCGGTATCTTTAAGGCAAAGGGCAAAAATTACAGCCACGAAAATTCCCACAAAATACAAAAGTGTCATAACCAATGCGGCATGATGGGGGAAAAATGCTTTTGTAAATAGGGCATAAATGGGAAGTTTTGCCGAGCAACTCATAAAGGGCGTTAAAAGTATTGTCATGCGGCGGTCGCGATTTGATGGAATGGTTCTCGTTGCCATTATTGCGGGCACCGAACAGCCGAAGCCTATGAGCATGGGCACAAAAGAGCGTCCCGAGAGGCCTATTTTTCTTAAAATTTTATCCATTATAAACGCAACACGCGCCATGTATCCGCTGTCTTCCAAAACAGATAGGAAGAAAAAAAGTACGACAATTGTGGGCAAAAAAGAGAGCACACTGCCGACGCCGGCAAACACGCCGTCTATTACAAGGGAATGTATAACGGGATTTATGCCGTATTTTGTAAGTGCAAGGTCGCACACGGCGGTGATTTTATCTATTCCTATTTCCATTAAATCGCTCAAAATTTTGCCGAAAACGGCAAAAGTGAGATAAAAAACAGATGCCATAATAAGCACGAAAGCGGGAATTGCGGAATATTTTCCCGTGAGAATTTTATCGATATTTACGCTTTTTATATGTTCTTTGCTTTCGTGAGGTTTTATGACGGTGAGAGAACAGACGTTTTCTATAAAAGAAAATCTCATGTCGGCAATTGCCGCGAGAGCCTCTTTTCCGCACTCATTTTCCGTTTCCAAAATGATATGGTCTATGGTTTCAAGCTCGTTTTCGGAGAGGCAAAGAGAATTTTTTATAATTTCGTCGCCTTCCACTATTTTAGATGCGGCAAAGCGAACGGGAATTTTTTTCTTTTCGGCGTGGTCTTTTATAAGGTGAGAAATGGCATGTATGCACCTATGCACTGCGGCGCTTGAAGAATTGTTCTCGTCGCAAAAGTCTATTCTTCCGGGTCTTTCGGCATATTTTGCCACATGGATTGCGTGCTGAACAAGTTCCGTTATGCCCTCATTTTTCGAGGCGGAAATGGGAACCACCGGCACTCCCAAAAGCTCTTCTAATTTATTAATCATTACAGTGCCGCCGTTTTGGCGCACTTCGTCCATCATATTAAGGGCGATTACCATGGGAATTTCAAGCTCTATCAACTGCATTGTGAGGTAGAGGTTGCGCTCCAAATTTGTGGCATCTAAGATATTTATTATACCTTTGGGTTTATTTTCAAGCAAAAATTCGCGCGTTACCTTTTCTTCTTCGGAATAGGGCGAGAGACTGTAAATTCCGGGAAGGTCGGTAATTAGGGTGTTCGGGTGCTCTTTTATGGAGCCATCTTTTTTATCCACGGTAACACCGGGAAAGTTTCCCACATGCTGATTTGAGCCTGTGAGAACGTTAAAAAGTGTGGTTTTTCCGCAATTTTGGTTTCCGGCAAGGGCAAAGGTGATAAGTTCGTTATCCGAGAGTTTTTCGCCTTTTTTTCGCGTATGATATTTTCCGAGTTCGCCGTGCTGAGGGTGGGCGACGTCTTTTAGATTTTTTTTGGGTTCAATTTTTTTTTCGCCCGAGGTTTCTTTAATTTCAATTTGGGCGGCTTCTGATTTTCGCAAAGTGAGCTCATAGCCGCGAATTCTTATTTCGAGAGGGTCTCCCATGGGCGCTGTTTTCATGAGTTTTACTTTTGTGCCCGGGGTGAGCCCCATATCGAGCATGTGGTGCTTTAGGGAGAATGATTTGCAGTTTACGGATTTTATGTACGCCGATTTCCCGACGGTGAGTTTATCTAATGTCATAATTTTTCCCCTTTTAGGTATTTAATTTTATTTTAACACAAATACGGAAAATGTCAATATGTATAAAGAAAAATCACTTTCAGGGAAAGTGATTTTATAATGAAGATTGAGATAAAGTAAACATGACCAATTAAACCACCTCATCCAAGTTGCTACACAACCCACCTTCCCCTCAAGGGGAAGGCTTTTTGTTCATAACATTTCAAAATTTAAGCTTTTGACAAAAGCGCCACTGTTTCAACGTGGGTTGTTTGCGGGAACATATCGGCGGGGCAAATTTTTTTTAGTTTAAAGCCGTAATCCGACAGGATTTTCACATCGCGAGCGAGGGTTGCACAATTGCAGGAAACATACACCAGGCGATTTGGTTTCATATCGCGCACAAGCTCCAAAAGTTCGGGAGAACAGCCTTTTCTTGGGGGGTCTACCACCACGACGTCGGCTTTTTTGCCATCTTTTAAAAGGCGATTTACAATTTTTGCGCAGTCGCCGCAATGAAACGACGCGTTATCTATCCCGTTTAATTTTGCATTTTCTTTGGCATTTTTAACGGCGGGTGCAACTATTTCCACGCCTATTGCCTCTTTTGCGAATTCCGACAAAAACAGCGTTATGGTGCCGGCGCCGCAATATAGGTCGAAAACGGTATCTTTTTTTGAAACGTTTGCGTATTCGAGAGTTTTTTTGTAAAGTTTTTCGGTTTGCTCGCCGTTTACCTGGAAAAAGCTGTGGGGAGAAACTTTAAATTTTAATTTACCTATGTGGGAAATTATTTCGCCGCTTCCCCAAATTACGCGGTTTTTCTCGCCTAAAATGAGGTTTGTTTTATCGGTATTTATATTTTGAACAATACTTTTAACGTTCGGAATTTTAAGGAGCATTTTTATGAGCAAGTCCTCTTTTGGGAGAGTTTTTTTTGAATTTGTAACGAGAACCGCCATAATGTCGCCCGTGAAATTTCCGCGGCGAACATAGATGTGGCGCAGGGTTCCGCTATGGGTTTTCTCGTTGTAAGCGCTTAAATTTACTTCGTTTGCATAGCTTAAAACGGCATTTACCGCCATGTTTATGTCCGAGTGTTCAATTGCGCAATTTTCGCAAGGCACAAGGTCGTGGCTCTTTTTCGAATAAAATCCGCATTTTAATTTACCGCCCGATTTTTGAACGGGAAACTGAGCTTTGTTGCGGTAGTTAAGGCAATTTTCGGCCCCTATGAATTCGTCGAGCTCATAGGAACCTTCTTCGTATCCGCCGATTTTTCGCATGTTGTCAACCACGAATTTTTCTTTTAATTTTTTTTGAAAATCGTAGGAAGAGTGCATGAGGTCGCACCCGCCGCATTTTAAAAATTCGCGGCACACGGGCTCTTGCCTAAAGGGCGAGGGCGTGACGATTTTTAAAGTTTCGGCAAAGCCGTAGCTTTTGTTTTCTTTGGTTACTTTTATGTCGAGAACGTCGCCGGTTAAAGCGCCGCGCACAAAATATGGGTAGCCGTCTTTTTTTGCAACGCCGTCGCCGTTTGTGGTAACGTCTGATATTTGTATGTTTTTTATTTTAATTTTTTTCACGTCCTTTGATGTGTTTATTCGACGGGTTTTTGATTATTATATCACTTATTTTTGGTTTTTACAACACTTTAAAATTTTTAACCTGTGTCAGATACATTTTCTGTATTCTATCGGCGTCATGCCGGTATAATTTTTTGAAATTCTCTCATAATATTCCACGCTCACGCTGCAACTGCCCGCAATTTCTTGAACGTTTTTTTGCTTGGAAAAAAATTTCCAATTCGCCGATACTTTTTTGATAATTTCGGAATTTGCAAAGTTTTTTTCTTCGATTTTGCAATTGTTTGAAAGAGTGTTGAAAAAAGAGTAGCCTTCAGCGGGAGAATTTTCCCACATGTATTTGCTGTTTTTTGGAAGATAAACAAGGGAGCCGCAAGGAATAAAAAGGGGTTCTTTGCCCTCTTGATAGCATATTCCGCAGGTTTTTGAATATTAGAGAAGGGCATCGATGTGGCGCGGATTTTATATGATAAAGCGCGTTTTGCCGTTGCCTATTTGCTTTACTACAAACAGATCGGTTACGGAAAAAAACTTTGCCCGAGTTCGGAAAATTTAATTTGCACGGCGATCACCCTTTTTAAGTAAATTATACATATTATGAGGGGGATTGTAAAGGTGAATTAAAGAAATGTAAATTTTTTATTTACACCTCATCCGAGTTGCTGCGCAACCCACCTTCCCCTCAAAGGGAAGGTTTTGATTATCCTTATTGAAATAGGGAAACAATCCTTCAGTCGCTTCGTGACAGCTCCCCTTACCATAAGGGGAGCCTCACGGCACCAAAAGTGCAATCCTCAATTGAATTTATTCACAAAGGGAGCCTTATAAAAGTTCTTCCGCCAGCGCATTGATTTGCTCTGCATTTTCATTTGAAAGGGCGGAATTTATTTGCACTATTGTATTTGCATGGGTCAAATTTTTACAATTTTCAAGCATTTTTTTCATAACTTTAGCGGCGTTGGGGGCCCAGGAGCCGTTTTCCACGAAAGCCACGGTACGATTTTGGAAATTTCTCTCCGTGAGGTGGGTAATAAACTCTCGCATAAAGGGAAAAATATCCATGTTATAGGTTGTGGTGGCGAAAACTATTTTACCATAGCGGAAAGCGTCTTCCACGGCTTCCGCCATATCGCAACGGGCAAGGTCATTTACGCACACCTTTTCACAGCCTTTTTCTTTGAGCTTTTCAGCAAGGGCAAAGGCGGCTTTTTCGGTATTTCCGTAAACGGAAGTATAGGCTATCACGACGCCATCGCTCTCTACGCCGTATGATGACCAGGTATTGTAAAGGTCAAGGTAATAGGACAAATTCTCGGAGAGTACGGGGCCATGGAGCGGGCAAATGGTATTAATTTCAAAACCCGCAAGTTTTTTAAGCACAGTTTGTACCTGGGAGCCATATTTACCTACAATGCCGAAATAATATCTTCTTGCCTCGCACGCCCAATCTTCATCGGTATCGGTGGTGCCGAATTTTCCGAAAGCATCGGCGGAGAAGAGCACCTTATCTTTTGCGTCATAGGTCATAATAACTTCCGGCCAATGAACCATGGGAGCGGTGACGAAAGTCAACTCATG
>CAZSIY010000077.1:0-7247 GCA_964606825.1 uncultured Oscillospiraceae bacterium
GTCAATATTTGCTTGCGCTTATTGTTGCGCTTGCATTGTGATGCTTACAAGAAAACTGTTGTGGCAATTCTCATATGAGAATTGCCGCTTTTTGTTTTTGCGGACGAGCGTAAAAAACGAAAGGATGAAAAAAATGAAAGTCAAAAAGTTTACAGCGCTTATCGCGGCACTGGTTATTGTCGTGAGTGCGCTACCGAGTGTTACCATGGCGGCGAGCTTCACAGGCTCAGGAACAAAGAAAGACCCTTACGTTTTAAAAACAGCGGGAGATCTTGTGAATTTAAGTAAGTTGGAAGAAGTAGGGTATGCTACTTTGGAAAATGACATTGACATGTCAAATGTAAAGCAGGATACAAACTACATAATCAAAAAATTAACGGGTAAATTTGACGGTAAAGGACATACCGTGTCGAATTTGGCTATTACGAGTAAAGATGGAAATTACAGTTATAGTGGCGGCAGCACCATTCACAATGTAGGATTTGTAGGCGAACTCAGCGGAAAGATTAAGAATTTATAAGCAGTGCCTTTAGCGGATATCCAGTGCCTAAGCTAAGCACGTCAAACAGCGGCGATAACTTGTATTCTATATCGCTTACCGACAATAAAACAGCTGTTGTATCGGCGGCAAAAAAGGGCACTTATTATGTGGTGTTTGCCGCATACAAAGGCAGTGAACTCATCGGTGCTGACGTTGTTTCAAAAGAATTTACCAATGGAACAAGTCAACCGGTAACGGCTTCCGATAAATTTAATTACTCAGGGGCCAATAAAATAAAAGTGTTATTCTTGCGCTCTTGCGAAGAAATTTATCCTCTTTGCGAAGTGGCACAAAAATAAAGTAATCTTACAACGAAAGGAACATTTAGATGATGAAAAATACTCTTTTTTCAAAATTCGGCGCGCTTTTTCTTGCGCTGACACTTGTTATCGGAATATTTTCCTTTACTGCTTTGGCAGATGAAAATTCAGCCGATGCTTATGTAATAACATGCGAAAAAGACCTTGCAGACTTTGCAAACATGGTAAACAATGGTAAAAATGCCAATGCCGAGGCAATTCTCGAAGATGATATTGCAATTGAGTCTTCTTGGACGCCGCTCGGTAAAAATGCCATGTCGCCTTTTAAAGGCGTTTTTGACGGCAACGGCCACAGTATAACCGTTACCGTAGATGACCCCGATTTGAGCTATTTCGGATTTTTCGGTTGCCTTGATAATGCTACCGTTAAAAATCTTACCGTAAACGGCGAAATATATTGCTCGGAGCCTTATACATACGTAGGAGGCTTGTCCGGGCGCGCAAGAGGCAATGTTACCGTGGAAAATTGCACAGTAAATGCAGGTGTTTCTTCGCTTGCAAGGTCAAGCGCGGGTGTAGGCGGCTTTATCGGCGGTTATGACGACGGAATAGACTACGTAAGCGAAAGTGTATGCCTCAAATTTAAAGATTGCGTAAATAACGGTTTTGTAATCGTTACAGGCGACGATGCAAGTGTTTATGTAGGTGGTTTTGTGGGAACTAACCAAAACTGCGTTCAACTTGAAAACTGCATAAGCAATGCCATGATATACGCCCCCGGAGTTTGCGTGGGTGGACTTTTGGGTCAGGCGGGTTCCACCGCCGGAGATCTGCACACAACAATTGGCAATTGCACATCAAATGGAGTTCTCTGCGGAGCCGACGGCAAGGTGGGCAGACTCTGGTCGAAAGGAGTGGTTTCCAATGATTATTTGATAAACAGCGGAACCAACGACTACACTTCAATCGATGAAATAAACAGCAATTTGCTCCTTGAAACGAAAAAATATCCGAGCGTAATCGCAGTTTCTTCAACGGCAAAAATCGGTGATTATGTAAAACTTATAAAATCCGATGAAGCTGTCGACGATGGCATATCCGTTACATGCTCTATGGGCGAAAAAGATATTTCTTTCGGATATATCGAATGTGACGAAATCGGCGCCCGCCTTGCCAAAATCAATGAAAGCGAAAAAGTTGTACAAGAGACGGCAACTCTTCAATTCACCGATGCAAATTCATTAACAGTAAGAAAATCTATTACCTTTAACATCTATCCCGGCGCCGAAGATGCAAAGAAAGCACTTATGAACGCAATTGCCGAAACATATAACGGAAAATCCGACGAGTGGGTTGTTTTCGACATGGCGGTATATGAAACTTTGGGATTTGGCGAGAACACGGTAAATAAAAAAAACTATTTAAATAAAGCTGTAAACTGTCTTGAAGGAAATGTTCCTTTGGCAACCGATAGAGCAAAAGCTGAGATTATTTTTGCATCTCTCGGTATTGACTCTGCAAAACTTACCGCATATAACGGCGAAGCCGAATTTAGCAACGCTGAAAAACTTGCGGGAATGGATTACGGAACTTCCGTTTATACTGCACCTTGGATTTTGATTGCGGAAGAAGCGGGAAGACTTGAACTTTCCGACGAAATTCGCGATAAAATGATATCCGTTATTTTGGAAAACCAAGGCGAAAACGGCCTTTTGTATTACATGTGGTCGGGTGCCGCGTTCGATGATATCGACACCACGGGAACAGCGCTCTCGGCGCTCGCGCGTTTTTACGATAGCAAAGAAGATGCTAAAAACTTTATAGATAAAGCACTAATCGGACTTAGTGGCGCTCAAGCTGATAACGGTTCTTACGGCAATGTAAACACCGATGCAATGGCAATTATAGGCCTTGCGGCTATGGGGATTGACCCCGCAACTGACGAAAGATTTATTAAAAACGGTTGCTCTCTCGGCGATGCTGTTATGCTTTACGTAAACGAAAGTAAAAACGGATTTACCACGCCTTATGCTTCGGGTCCGAGTGGAGATGGAATGCGCGCACTTGCCACGGAACAAGGATTTCGCGCTCTTATAACCATGGAGCAAATTAAAAAGTGCACCGCTTTTAACGTGTACAGTCAAAAATCGACCGGTATCTCCGAGAGTGAAGAGGAGAGAGTGTTTAAGCCTTATGCCGCCGACGGCACGGGCACTGAAGAAGAGGGCGAAGGTTCCGAAGGCGGTTCTTCCAGCTCAAATAAAACCACCGCAAAGCTCACTATTAAAACGAACAATGAAACTTGGCTTAAAAAAGATGTAGAGATAAAAAACGGCGTTACAACCGTAGCGGACATGATAGAAGATGCAATTAAAGGCACGGACATTTCCGTTGATGGATTGAAAAACGGATATATTAAATCCGTTACCAAAGGTGACGTTACACTCGGACAGTTTGACAAGGGGGACAACAGCGGTTGGCTTTACAACGTAAACGACGTTTCACCTATGGTGGGTATTTCCGACTATAAGCTAAATACCGGCGATAAGGTAAAACTTTACTATACGATTGATTATACGGAAGATCCGAGTTCTTCAAAATGGCACGGTAGCTCTTCTTCATCGGTTAAGAAAAATGACACGGTCAAAGAAGAGAAAAAAAACGTAGATACATTTAAAATACCATTTGAAGATGTTTCCGAGGGCGATTGGTTCTATGAATATCTTGCTTATGCGTATAAAAATAATCTCATAAGCGGCGTTTCTGAAAATGAGTTTTCTCCTGAAGAAATGCTCAGCCGCAGTATGTTTGTTACCATATTGTACAGAATTGAAAATTCACCGAAAGTTGATTTAACGGGCACTTATGCAGATGTTAAAGATGGTGAATGGTACACAAAAGCCGTATATTGGGCGCTTAAAAACGACATTGTAAACGGACTTGAAGAAAATATGTTCGGCCCCGATGAATTAATCACCCGCGAACAGCTCGCAACTATGATATTAAGATATGCTTTTTATAAAGGTTACGACGTTTCATCGGCTGAGGGCGATATTAACGAAAAGTACAAAGATGCGGAGCTGATTGCCGATTATGCGAAATCGGCAATGAAATACGCCGTGTCGTCTTCAATTATAAGCGGAAAAACCGAAACCACGCTAAATCCCGCCGATACGGCAACGAGAGCCGAAACGGTGACAATAATAGTGAGATTTCTTAAAACGCAGGAAAAATAAACATTTAAAACGCGGCAAAGGTTAATGTACCTATGCCGCGTTTTTTTCTACGCTTTCACCTCGTTTACAAGAGGCAAATCTTCAAAATACATTTTAATGTTTTCCAAAGTTACGGTTGCAATTGCTTTAAGCGCTTCGTTTGTCAAAAACGCCTGGTGCGAGGTGATGAGCACATTCGGCATTGCAAGCAATATCGTTAAAAGTTCGTCTTTTACAATAGTATTTGAATAATCTTCAAAAAATATGTCTGACTCTTCTTCGTAAACGTCAAGTGCCGCACCGCCTATTTTTTTACTTTGCAAGCCGTCTAAAAGAGCCTCACTGTCTATTAATGCACCGCGTGAAGTGTTTAATATAAAAACGCCGTCTTTCATCTCGGAAATCGTCTTTTTGTTGATTATATGATAGGTTTCGCGGGTTAGTGGGCAGTTTAAAGATATCAAATTCGCTTCATGGCAAAGAGAGTCTATGTCGGTGTATTTTACATCCTCAACGTTGGGGTAAGGGTCGTATGCGACGATGTTCATGCCAAATCCTTTGCATATTTTGATAAATTCCTCGCCGATTTTTCCGGTGCCTATTACACCCATTGTTTTTCCGTGAAGGTCAAAGCCGGTGAGACCATTTAAGCTGAAATTGAAATCCTTTGTTCTTATATATGCTCGGTGAAGCTTTCTGTTTAGGCAGAGTATCATGCCCATACCGTGCTCGGCAACGGCGTGAGGGGAATAGCGGGGAACGTGCAAAATCTTCATTTTTTTTCGAGCCGCTTCGAGGTCTATGTTGTTGTATCCGGCACATCGCATTGCTATAAGATTTATGTTTAAATCCGACAAAATATCAATCGTTTTTTCATCTATAACGTCATTTACAAATGCCACAACGCCGTTTGTGCCCTTTGCCATAACGGCAGTATCGGAGTTTAATTTGTTTTCGAAATATTTAAAGTCAACATCATAGTCGGATTTTAATTTGTCAAACCAAATTCGGTCGTAAGGTTTTGTATCAAAAAAAGAAAGGGTATACATAAAACAGCTCCTCGTGATTTTTGTATTATTATACCCAAATAAAAAAGATAATCCACATTCGAATTATCTTTTATCTTTAAAAAATTTTTTTAGTATATCTTTACATTCATCTTCACATATTCCAATGTATATCTCCGGTTTGTGGTTAAGACCTGCTTTTGATAAATCTACAACCGAACCGAAACACCCGCTTTTCGGTTCTTGCGCGCCTATATACACGCGTTTGATTTTCGAATTTATAACAGCGCCCGCGCACATTGCGCAAGGCTCCAACGTTACATACAGTTCGCAATCCGCCAAAGATTTTTCGCCTACTGCGGCAAGCGCTTTTTTTATTGCGTTGATTTCCGCATGACAGGTGGGGTCTTTTAAAGCCTCGGTGGTGTTGTGTGTCGAGGATATTGTTTTTCCGTTTTTTACAATTACGCACCCAACGGGAACTTCTCCTGCCTCAAATGCTTTTTTTGCCTCAATCAATGCCTCTTGCATGTGTTTCATTGCCCCACCTCGCGATTTTCGAAATCGGTAATTTTAACCTGATTTACATATGCAGGCAGTAAATGCTCTATTTCGGCGCGGGTTTTGTATTTGGCGGAAAAATCATCGAAAGAGGTAGTATATTGCAATATTTTTCCTTTTATCACCGCCGAAACGAAATCCTCGGGAACATACAAAACGCTTCCCTTTAAAACAGGAGGAGCACTGAGCAAAATTTTTGAGTCGTCCGCGTTGATACATGTATTTCCTGCGGTAACGGAAACATGCCTGTAAGGGAAAAGAGAATTTGAGTTTATGTGAATATTTCCCTCATTCCAAATTATAAAATTATCTTGTAAGCCGACTGCGTTAAGAAGCGGACGAAGCGGTAAGTAAACCGTTTTATTTTCGATTTTCGGAAAACCGTTAAATTCAAGCACTGAGGTTTTGTAGGGCGATACTTTCGAGGCCGATGTTGTATAAGTCATAGAATACGTCGAATTTTGGAAAATGTTATAAGCGTTTTTGGTATCGGGAAAGTCAAAATCAGTGTAATTGTTTTTTATATCTGCGTTTATTCCGAGAGTCATTTTAATATCGCTGTTGTCGGCGTTTATGGCGGGTTTTTCCGCATTTGGGTCGATGGGCATGTTTTTGCCGGTTGAAGCGTAATAAAGTTTAAAAATATTTGTGTCTAAATTAATTTTTAGGTCAACGTGCTCTGCGGTTGTGCCGTTTAATGCGAATTCCGCCGTAAGCGGTGAATTTCCCAAAACACTTATATTTTTTAGGCGCTGTGATGCTTCTGTTGCTCTTGTTTGCTCGTTTGAAATCTCGCTTGGTGGTGTGTTTGTGCCGTTGAACACGGCGTACACCGCTTCGAAAGAATTGTTAAAAAGGTAATCGAACGCGTTTTTTACGCCCGTATCGTCTATTGCCAGCGTGTAGGTATTTCCCGAATAACCCAGACGCGAATTTAACCTGAGAGCGTTTTGCACAGCGTTTCTCAGCGTTTGAGTTTTAAGGAATGACGGATAGATAAATGCTCCGTCGCTGTATTTTGAGTCAAAAAGATAATATTTGTCGCTTGCGGGAAGTTTTAATGTTATTTGATATTTAGGATTTTCACTTTCTGTGGAGTCAAAATGAACCCAAAGGTGCGTTGTGGATTTTGCATCTATGTACAAATCTTCGCTAAGCTCAATCGGCGACTCGGCGTAGGCTTTAATATACGCCTTTAAAACGCGCCTGTTTTTTCTTGTTGTGTAATTAATATCCAAATGCAGTTTTGAAGATAATATACCCAAAACGACATTTTTCGCCTCGTAAGGCTTTGTGTATTCATCAAAGCAATTTAAAAAAGTCATATCAGAATTGTTGGAGATTGATATATCAGCGGAAATCTGTCCGTATTCGGGCAAAAGCTCGTCATATTCAAAAAAGTCGTCATATATGTTTGCGGACGCTGTTATTCCCAAAAATACTATCAGCGCCGTAAAAAAAGATAAAAAACGTTTCATATAATTCCTCACATTTACATAAATTTTGATTACATTTTATCAAAAAAAGCTTGTTGTGATAAGCGTTTGCGCGATAATATAATGTAAATGTAATATTGCGAAATATAAAAAATTCAAAAAAGTATAGACTTTTTATACATAAATGTGATATAATATCTAAAACTGTTTGTGAATTGTACCAATAA
>CAZSIY010000078.1:0-7226 GCA_964606825.1 uncultured Oscillospiraceae bacterium
CGTTTATTCCGTCGTCGGAGGACACAATGTTTATTTTCCCGTCATTTACGGTGAGAATGTTTTTGCTCTCCAACCCCTCGGTGGATTTTAAAACGTCAATTACAGTGCTTTCGCCGTTTATCGTAAGGTTAGCATGTGCCGTAATTCCTTTGCCGTATTCCGAATTTAAGGTGAGGTTGCCGCCGTCTATTTGAATTTCATCGACGCAGTGAATTGCGTGGTCAGCGGAATTTACGTTTATCTTGCCGCCGGTTATCAAAAGGAGCCAATCGGCCTTTATTCCTTTTGATGATTTTTCGAAATCGGCGTTAACGCTTTCTTCGCCGGGGCGATGAAAATCGCCCTCAACGTTTGAAATTACGGGTTCGGCGGTGGTGGTAACGTCAATTTCGCCGCCGCTTATTTTCACAATAGACTCGGAAGCTATGCCGTCGCCTTTGCAAACAGCGGTTATGCTTCCTCCGGAAATTTCCAGAGTATCGTTTACGTTTATCGCATCGCCTTCGGCAGTAATTTCAATTGTGGAATTTTCGATTGTTAGGTTGTCGGAAGCTTTTATTCCGTGACCTAACTCGGATTTGATAAACAGGGCGCCCTCGCCTTTGATTTCCAAATTGTCTTTTGAATAAATCGCGCCTTTTTCGCTGTTTTTTGCCGTTAAAGTGTTTTTCGTGTCGGCGGAAACGGTGATGTAGGCTTTGTCGGCATTTTCAAAGAAGATGCAAGGATTTTCGCTTGAAGTAATGTTTGCATCGGAGAGGCGAATTTTTACTTTTTCGTCGGAATTTACGCATATATTTCCGCTGAAAGTGCCGCTTAAAGTGTAGTCGCCGCCGCGCGTTATCAAAAGTTGATCGCCGTTTACTTCAACGCCGATACCGCTTTTTACATTTTCGAGATTTATTTCGACTTTGTTTTCTTTCCAAGAGTCGTCGGAGCTCTTTTTCGACGTGATTTCCACGGTATTTGTGCTCTCATTCCAGTTTACGTCAAGGCCGAAAGCCTCGGAAACGGCGCGCGCCGAAACAAGGGTTCTGTTTGAAATTATTTGCGTGGGAACGTCGAGGGAAACGTTTTCTACCATGGGATTTCCGCTGTCGTCAACATTTCCTTTGTCGATTGAAAGGGTTAAAGAATTTACGGTAACGCTTACTGTTTTCGAGTTTTTTCTCGCGGAGGCGGTTTGGGTGTCCTCGTTCCATTTTACGAGTGCGCCGAGCTCTTCGAAAATTTTTCGCATGGGCACCATGGTTCTTCCGTTTATAATTTCGGGGGAAACGTCAAAATCTACGGTTTTGCCGTCTATTTCCACATTTATCTTCTCAGCGGAAACAGAAAAAGTGCAAACGCTTGCAACAATAAGGCAAACTATTGATGTGAATATCAAAAATTTTTTCATGTTATCACCTTCCTATTTTACTTTAACGGGTGCGTTTAATGCGAGAATAATGTTTAAATTGCCGTTTCGGCAACGGAGCTCGTTTAAAAACTCCTGCTCGTTTACGCCTTTTGGCATAACAAGTGCGTATTCAAGCTCAAAAAGTGATCCGAGGTCTGTAGTTTTAATTCTTGTGAGGCTGTATTTTTTTGTATATTTTGCGAGTATTTCGTCAAAGGCGCCGTCGTAGTTCAAATTTTCGGGAATTGTGATTTTAAGCTTTTTCAAAATGTCTTTTTTCTCGAAAATGCCGTATTTTTCAATAATTATCATCACAATGCAAAGCGCCGCCACAAACACGGCACCGTAGCCGAAAAGGCCCACTCCGCAAGCAAGTCCCGCGGCGATGTCGAAAAATATAAATCCTATGTCCTCGGCATCTCCGGGCGCACTTCTGAATCGAATAATGGAGAGTGTGCCCGCAAGGCTGAATGCGCGGGCGACGTTACTGCCGATAAAAAGAATAATTACAGACATTATCACCGGGAGCATAAGAAGCGTAACGGCGAGGCTTTTTTGGTAATTTTCCGCGCGTGTTTTGGCGTAGGTAAAAGCTATCGCTGTGCCGAAAAGCACGGATATTGCCATGGTAAGTGCGGCAGAGGCGAAGGTTAGATCTGCCGAGGAATTTGAAAGAACGGTGTTGAAAATATAGTTCATTTTTTTCTTCCTTTCTGTTTTGGTATTTTCTGACATTACTCATTTATAAGTGCGCCGTTTTCCCGAACCCTGTTTTTAAACTCGGTGCCGTATTTTGAAAAACTTCGGCGGCGCACTTCCCAATCGTCAAGGGCATGAGCGAGCCAAAGCGGCTTTGACGCGGACGTTTTTATCTCCATAAGGTACAAATCATCCGGGAGAAGTTTTTCACCGTAATCGCCGCTTTCAAGGCGCAAATCGCCTCTTCTGGAGCGTATGTTCATATCAAACGAAATTCTTAAATCGCGGTTGTCTTTTTCAAAATATGCCACGCGGTCGTAAGCGAGGTAGAGCTTGGGTTTAACGGAATAGATTTTTAAAAAATACTCCGTTTCGCGTACAACCTGAGGATTCATGTAGTCTTTTAAAGGCGGCGCAATGCCACTTTTTACAAAATCATAGGCTTCGTTTAGCAAGAGGCTTGTTCGCCTTTTGTTTACCAAGCCGTTTACTTTCTTTTTTATTTCAAGGTAAACTTTGTCGTTTTCTTTCGGCACACCGTATGCGCGCAAGCGCAGTTTTTCCTTGTATTTCGGCTTTGAGAGAGAATTTCTTATCAAAAAATCGTCGTCGGTGTCGAAATAGATGTTTGCTATGGTATATGGTTTGAGGTTTTTGTTGTGGGAGTCACAAATCATGTGCTCATCGAGCAAATTTAAAAATTTTTCGTATTGATTTTTTGTGAGCATGTACTTGTGCTCGTACCTGTTGAACACTTCTATTGCCATGTTATCACCTTATTACTGAAAGATTTTCAATGTGTTTCCGTCGCTTGAAACCGTGATGTCGCCGTCTTTTGTGCAATAGGTTTCGCAAGCGTATTTTTCCAAAACGGAAAGGGTTTGGTCTTCCGCGGGATTTTTTTCGCTGTCGCAAATTGCGGCGCAAAGCGGAAGAGTACTTTTTACCAAAGTTTCGGTTTTTTCGTTAAAACGGCCGTGGTGGGGAACTTTTAAAAAGTCGTACTTGCCTTTTGCTTGAATGAGAATTTCGGAAATTCTTTTTTCTTCGGCATCTCCGGTAAACAAAAATCGATTTTTGCCGTGAGTGGCACTTATGCAAAGGGAAAAGTCGTTGTCACCCTCGCGATATGTGCTTTTCAGCGGCGGGTAGAGGTTTAGGAGAACGTCGCCGAGGATATATGCCTTGTTGGCGGTAACCTTTTCCACGTTTATTTCCTTTTTGTCTGCTGCTTTTAAAAAGTCGGCGTACTCGTCGCTTTCGGCATTATAATTTGGGGTGACGATGCTTTTTACGGCGATGTTTTTAATGATTTTTGCCGCTCCGCCTACGTGGTCTTTGTCGAAATGGGTAATAAAGAGAGTGTCTATTTCGTTAATTTCGTCTTTTGAGAGTTTTTCGAGTATTTCGTCTGCATCGCCTTTTTCGCCGCAGTCAATGAGGACGGTGCGTGTTCCGCTTTTTAGGATAATTGCGTCCGCTTTGCCGATTTTAAGTATTGATATTTTAAATTCACCATTTGCCTCGGGAGCCTTTATTTCGGTGCCTTTTTCGCATGATGAAACAAAGGCGGCAATTATTAGTGTGAGGGTAAGAGAAATTATTTTTTTAAACATATCGGGTCCTTTCTTGGGTAGAGCGGGCGGATATCGGTTTCCGAATATCTCTTTAATCCCATTTTAAATTATTTAAGTTAAATATGCGTTAATATTCAAAAACGAATGAAAAATTTGAAGTCTCATTCGTTTTATACGCTTAATATATCTCATAAAGCATTTTCACTGCTTCCGCGCGCGTAATGGTATTATTCGGTTTTACGGTATTGTCTTCATATCCGGAAATCACGCCGAGCGAAGAGAGCTTATCGAAAGCGGGTTTTGCCCAAGATGGGATATCGGCGCTGTCGGCAAAAGATGAATTCAAGGTGCGCACGCCGCTTGCGGTAATTCGGCTTATTACTGTTACTGCCTCGGCTCTGGTAAGGTTTGCCGACGGGTCGAAAACAGTAGAAGAGCCGTTTTCTCTGCCTTGCATTATACCCATATCCACAAGAGCTTTTACGTGATTTTGCGCCCAGGAGGGAACAAGAGCGGCATCGGCAACATTTAGGCTTTTTCCCTCATAAATCGACACGTCGATGCCCTGAAGATTTGCAATCATCACGGCAAATTCGGCTCTCGTAACGTTTGCCGACGGGTTAAACACCGTTTTCCCACCGCTTTCAAATCCGTTTACCACTCCGTAGCAATTCATGTATGAAATATAGTCTTTTGCCCAGTGGGAAGCCGTGTCGACAAACACGTTTTTATAGCTTTCACCGCCGAAAGTATGGTAGGCAGTGCTTACAAGACCTGCGCGATTTGTGACGGCAACGCTTATTTTGTGTGACAAATTGTCGCCAAAAACAAGGTTTACGCTGTCGGAAGAAAGTGCGGCGGTAACTTTTTCGCCGTCGACGCGGATTATGATTTTGTCCTCGTCAATTCCTATGCCTTTGCTGTTAATAAAATTAATTTTAAGCTGTGAGGGCGCTGTGTTTTCAAAACTGATGTCGGTGTAGGCGTCGGCTCCGGCACTTACGTTAACGCCTATTTTAACGCTTTTTTCGCCTGCGGAAACCTCAATATATCCCTTTGACGGACTGTCGGATGCGGTGAAATATCCGTTTGTGTCTATGGTGCCTATATTGCCGCTTTCCGAAACCGCTTTCCAAGTAAAACAGCTGTCGTCGCCGATGAGCGATTTTTTTCCGTAAGAGGCTTTTGCGGTTAAGTTTACGCTGTCTTTGCAGGAAACCGAAATGTCGGAAACCGCCTTTGAATTGTCTTGATTGTACACGGTAATCGCGGTGGGAGTGGTATAGCAATTCACTGTAATCTCGCCCGAAATGCCGCCGCCAGTCGCCTTAACTTTAACCTCCCCGTTGCCGCTTATTTTCACCTTACCGTCGGAAGACACGCTTCCGTCCGGAGCGGTAAAAGTGAGGCTTTGAGGAAGGGGGGCTTTGTAATATCCCGAGTCTGCGGCAAGCGCGGAGAAGGTTTCCGTTGCGCCGGAAAGGTAGTTTCCACCATAGGGATAGAGAAACAGTTTGTCGGCAACGCCTGTTTTTTCGGCAACGTTGTAAATTCCTATAAAAGTCGCCACTTTTCGTGCGGAGCCGTCCGAGGGCTTATTTACCATGGAAAAGCTGTCGTTTCCGGGGTAAATCGTGCCTATTGTGGTGGAGCCGCCGCCGTCGAGATTTACCGCATCTACGCAACCGAGCTCTTTGAGCCTGTTTGCAAGAGTTTTAAGGCGAATGCCGTAGCTGTGGCCGCTTTGCCTGCCGTCTATCGTGTAAAAAATGAGCGTGCCGTCTTCTTTTATGCCGAATGCGGTCCTCGGTGCCGCCGACTCATCCACGTCTTGCACAACTCCGTTTTTGATGAGTCTGCCGCCCGTGCAACCAAGGGCATATTTTGCGTTTGCCCAGCGCTCGTCACCCTCGGCGGTGGTGTTTATCGTAACCTCGTCGCCTTCGGCAAAGAGATTTATCTTCTCGATTTCTTCGACATTTGCCCTGTCGTCTACCGTTAAAATGATTTTATCTTTGGGAATTTCAACGTCTCCATCGGCATGATAAACGCTTTCAACCACGCCCTTTACCGAGCTTCCCAAAGTAATGTCGCCCGAAAGGGAGCCTATTACCACGCACGTGCCGGGGTCGGAGGTTTTTGCGGTGTCGCTGAATTTGTCGTTTAGCATATACGCAACGTACGGTTGGCGAAATTTGTTGAAATGGTAGATTTCCGCGCTGTTTTCGCCCACGGTTACAGTGGTATTGATTTTAAGCGGCGCTATAAATGCAGTGCCGTCGGCGTTTATGCCTATTGAGTCCATGATGGTGGAGTCTTTGGTGATAAGCACGCCGTTTTCTATCTGGTGGCTCATGGGAACTCCTGTTTGGAAAGAGAAAAAGTCGGAGTTCATGAGCGCCACGGGGTATATTCCCGAGGTTAAAAGCGCGTTTGCCATTTGCTGAACGGAGCGCTTTCCGTATAGATACCAATCGCTCGTAACAACGGGCAACGCCTTGGTGTTCGGCGTGTATTCAACAAAATTTTCCGTTTGCAAACCCACGCCCGATTGGTCGCTGTAAAAGCTATTTGTAATAAGATTAGTGCCCGAGGCAATGCTTATTTGCTCATGCTTTACATTTTCCGAGCCGAGTACGGAAGCAAATGCCGAGGTTTGTATTAAAAGTGCCGAAAGCACAATGCATGCTGTTTTTTTGAATTTCATATAAAACACCCATTATTCATTATATTTTTTCAAGAATAAATTATATCAAAATTTGTTCGGGGATTGAATATAGATAGGGGATATTTAATCGGTATTTAATAGTTTGTTTACAAAAGAGAATAATCAATAATTCAACTCCTCAGTTGGCAGTAGATGACTGAGAAATTGCAGTGCCTTTTATATTATGTAAAAAGCACGCCGTAAGCAATGCTTACGGCATGTGGAATGTTATTTATTTGCTTCAACAAATCTTTGCAGAATTGCCGCGCTTTCGGCTCTTGTAGCGTAATCTACGGGGTTCAAGGTAGAAGTTGTTTTACCGTTCATAAGGCCGCTTCCGACGGCATACTGAACAGCATCTACGGCATATTCGGAAACGGTTTCGGCATCGGTATACGAAAGGATATTCGTATCATCGCCAGCGCTTACATCGTAGCCTTTATACATAACGTATCTGTAGATAATGGTTGCGATTTGCTCTCTTGTGATATTATTTTCGGGAGCAAACTCATTTTCGCTCATGCCGCTTACAATGCCGTTTTGCTGTGCCCAGATAACAGCGCTTGCATAATAGGCATCTGACTTAACATCGGCAAAGGGAATACTTCTGTTTACTGCAGGTTCACCCTCCAAACGATACAAAATTGTAACGAGCATTGCACGATTTAAAAGGCTGTCAGGCGCAAATTCGGTATCGGAAACGCCGCCCATGAGGCCATTTTCAACCACAAATTCCACATTTTTCGCAAACCAATCGTTTTCATTTACGTCGTTAAAATTTTTCTTAGCGGGTTTTTCATCATCGGTATCGGGAACGGAAGGCTTTTCTTCAACTTTTGTCCAC
>CAZSIY010000079.1:0-7214 GCA_964606825.1 uncultured Oscillospiraceae bacterium
GCTCCGTCGGCAACTATCAAAATTTCACTCGGTCCGGCAATCATATCTATTGAAACCTTGCCGAACACCTGCTTTTTAGCCTCTGCAACGAAAGCATTTCCGGGGCCTACGATTTTATCCACTTGAGGAATCGTTTGCGTACCGTAAGCCAAAGCCGCAATTGCCTGGGCACCACCCACTTTAAATATTTTGTCAATTCCCGCAACGTGCGCCGAAGCGAGTATTGTGGGGTTTATTTTTCCGTCTTTACCGGGAGGCGTTACCATAACTACCTCTTTGCAACCGGCAATTTTTGCGGGTATTGCATCCATCAAAACAGTAGACGGATAGGCGGCCGTGCCACCTGGAACATAAAGACCCGCGCGGTCTACGGGGATAATTTTTTGTCCCATTACAATTCCGTCTTCATCATTTATCATAAAGCTATTTCGCTTTTGTTTTTCGTGGAATTTGGTAATATTTTTCGATGCTCTTTTCAATATATCCAAAAATTCGGGTTCAACCGAAGATACGGCTTCGTTTATTTCCTCTTCGGACACAAGGAGTGTGGAAAGATGCGCGCCGTCAAACTTTTCGCAATATTCGAAAATCGCTTTGTCGCCGTTTTTACGAACGTTATGTATGATGTCGGCAACAACGTCTTCAACGCTTGCTCCGCTCTCGCACCTTACGAAAATCTCGTCGCGCTCCACATCGCCGCATTTTAATATTTTAATCATGGCTTATCTCCTTAATGTTTTTGATTATTTTTTCTATTATTTCGTTTTTAAACTTAAAGCTGGATTTGTTTGCAATAACCCTCGCACTTATGGGAACTATTGTTTCGTAGACTTTAAGGCTGTTTTCTTTAAGAGTTGTGCCTGTTTCCACAATGTCCACTATTACGTCGGAAAGTCCTAAAATTGGAGCTATTTCAATAGAGCCGTTCAAGTGAATTATATCAATATCGCGTCCTGCGGAAGCGTAGTAATTTTTTGCTATATTTGCAAATTTTGTGGCAACGCGCAAGGTTTTTTGAGGATTGTCACGAAAATCTTCTTTCGCAGCAACCGCCATTTTACATTTTCCTATGTCCAAATCCAAAAGTTCGTAAACTTCGGGGCTGTATTCAAGCAAAATATCTTTTCCGGCAACGCCGATATCTGCCGCGCCTCTTTCCACGTATATCGCAACGTCGGTCGGCTTTACCCAAAAATATCTCACGCCGTTTTTTTCGTTTTCGAAAATTAATTTTCGGTTTGTTTCTTTTATGGACGGGCACTCAAATCCCGCTTTTTCAAACATGGCGTAAACTTTTTCGCCAAGTCTTCCCTTCGGAAGTGCAATATTAAGCATTGATAATCTCCACACCTTTCTCGTTGAGTTTTAAAAGCTGTCTGAATTTTAACTTTTTAGGCACTGATTTTGATGCAAACACACTTTTTCCGTTTTCGGAAAGCATTTGAACAGCTTCGTTGAGCTTTTTCATATCGCTTTTTGTGTCATACAACATTACGGTGTCAACGTCAAAATCGCTGTCTTTTTCATTTAAAATGTCGAGCATGTCAAGATACACGGCAAAGCCCACGGCATCGGCGTTTTTGCCCATTTTCATCATTAAGCTGCCGTACTGACCGCCAGAGAGAATACCTGTGGGAATACCTTCTATAAAGCCTTTGAAAACAATGGCGTTATAGTAGCTCATGTCGTTTACAACCGAAAAATCTATATTAATATGTGAATAAAAATCATAATTTTTAAGAAGTGACGTAATTTGCTTAAGCTCGTCAAGCTCTTTGGATGAACCTATCAAATTTTCAAGCTCGGGAATTACTTTATCGGGCGAACCGTAAAGCGAAATGAGCCTTAAAAGTTTTTCGGCATCAACATTTTCCGCCGCACATATATTTTTTAAATCGTGCTCGTTTTTTTCGCTGATGCATTTCACAATTGCAGGAGACAAATTCAAGCCGAGAGAAGAAACAATTTCGGATATAATTCCCATATGCGAAATATCAAGAATATAATTATCGCTTATGCTCTTTAAACTTTGCGCTGCAAGAGAAACTACCTCAAAAACGCAGTAAACATCTATATCGCCGAGGCACTCCACACCCGTTTGCATAATTTCTTTGTAAGAATAAGCGCCTTTGGACACTCTGTAAACATTTTCGTTGTAATAGAGCTTTTGCGTGCCTTCGGATGCCGCATTTTTCACGATGGAAAGCGTTACGTCAGGCTTTAAAGCCATAAGTTTGCCGTCGGTATCGGTAAAAGTAATAATATTATCGGAAACCAAAAAATCTTTGTTTCTCACATACAAATCATATTCTTCGAACTTACTCATTTTGTATTGAGTATATCCGTATTTTTTATACAGAGCTCTGAGCTTCATTATAGCTTTTTCTTCGCTTTTGAGCACTGATGCATCAAATTCCATAAATCATCCTCCGTTCGTTTTCTCCAAGCAGTCAAAATAATCTTTACTGATAATAATAGTGCATTTGAGGCAAATTGTCAATACGTTTTACATAAAAAAATCGCTCAAAGTGCCGTAACAGATGATTATTTTTAAAAATATTGTTTCATCTGTGTTGACAGCGGTTTTAACAAGTGATATAATTTTCGTTAATGATGATAGTTCGGATGATTATGCGCAAATTCCGATAAGTCGTCTTTTAAAAAAGGGTGAATAAAATGGCAAAAAATTTCAAAACATCAAGACGTAGTTTCTTTTGCATAGCTTTGATAATCTCAACGGTCTTTTGCTCCGCATTTTCGCAAACGGCAAAAGCCGCATACGTCGGAAACGAATATATTACATCTGCCGGCGCCTGTGTAATGAATTTTGAAAGCGGCGAGGTTATATACGAATACAACGGGTACAGTCCGCGTGTTCCCGCCAGCATGACAAAAATTATGACTTTGTACTGCGTGTACGAAGCTATGGAAAACAACGAAATTGCGCTGAATACCCATGTTCCCATAAGCAGTAATGTGTACTACAAGTCAAGAAACAAACTCTATCAAAACATGGTGGCTCTAAACCAGAATACAACGTATACCGTTGACGAAATCCTCGGTATTGTTATAACATATTCGGCAAGTGCGGCAACGGTTGCTCTTGCGGAGCTCGTCGGCGGCGGAAGCGAAGCCGCATTTGTAAACAGAATGAACGAAACGGCGGCAAGGCTTGGGATATCCGCCAAATTTTACGACAGCTGCGGAGTTGCAAACAACCGCATAAGTCCCGTAGGCATGGCAACGCTTGCAAGAAACGCGATTTTAAAACATCCCGATATTTTAACCCGCGCCGCAAAAAAATCAGTAACATTTAAAGGCACCACCTACAAGACGACAAATTATTTGCTCGACACCTACTATTACCCCGGTGCCGACGGACTTAAAACAGGCACAGGTTCTGCTGCGGGGGCATGTTTTTGCGGAACAGCCATGCAAAATGGCATAAGGCTTATAACCGTTACTATGGGTTCTTCATCTTCGTCTGCTCGCTTTACCGACACCGCGCGCCTTTTAAACTACGGTTTTGCGGTGATGGACGCAAGAAAAAACACTGTTTTTTACACTAACATGCGCACCTTTGTAAACGGCGCGGAAATGCCTACTTTTTATTGCAACATCGATGCACCGCACGCGCTTATAATTGCCGAAGACATGGCAAACTACGGGTTTGACGTAACATACGACGACGCTTCAAGAAAGCTCTTCATACAGCGCAACGGCGAAAAAGCAATTCAGGAGATACCTCTTGAAATATACAAAAACAAGAACGGCCAAAAGGCATTTTCAATAAAGGAAAGCAATATTTCCGTTGTTTTAAAAACAAAAGACGGCGAAAAGAATTTAAGCGATGCTTACAACGTCGACGGATACATCTGTATTTCGATAGACCAACTCGCAAATTACTTTGACTTTTCGTGGAACAACGCCGAAATGGCCGCTTCTATAAGCGACTTGAATTAAAAGTCGCAAAAATAAATATACAAGGAGAGATCATCATGAAAATTGGAATTTTAGGTTACGGAAACCTCGGACGAGGCGTGGAATGTGCTTTAAAGCAAAACAGCGACATGGAACTTGCCGCCGTTTTTACAAGAAGAGTCCCCGAAAGCGTTAAAATTTTAACCGAAGGCGTGCCTGTCTTAAACATAAAAGATGCCGAAAATATGAAAAACGAAATTGACGTTCTAATCATTTGCGGCGGCAGTGCTACTGATCTTCCGGTGCAAACCCCCGAATACGCAAAATATTTTAACGTAATAGACAGCTTCGACACCCATGCGAACATTCCCACACACTTTGAAAACGTAGACAAATCCGCAAAATCCGCCAACAAAACAGCTATTATCTCCGTTGGTTGGGATCCCGGCATGTTCTCTCTTGCAAGGCTATATTCAAATGCAATTCTTACAGACGGAAGCGACTACACTTTTTGGGGAAGAGGCGTAAGCCAGGGTCACTCCGATGCAATAAGAAGGATTGACGGGGTTTTAGATGCAAGGCAGTACACGGTTCCCGTTCCGAAGGCGCTCGAAAGCGTGAGAAACGGTGAGAACCCAACCCTTACCACTCGTCAAAAGCACACCCGTGAGTGCTACGTTGTGGCAAAAGAGGGCGCAGACCTTAATCGCATAGAACAAGAAATAAAAACAATGCCCAACTATTTTGCCGACTATGACACCACCGTTTACTTTATATCCGAAGAGGAAATGAAGAAAAATCACAGCGCTATTCCCCACGGCGGCTCGGTTATAAGAAGCGGAAAAACCGGTATTAACGGCGAAAACAGCCATGTAATTGAATACAGTTTGAAACTCGATTCCAACCCCGAATTTACCGCATCTGTGCTTGTGGCATATGCTCGCGCGTCATATCGCATGAATAAAGAGGGCAACTACGGTTGCAAAACCGTTTTTGACGTTGCACCCGCGTATCTTTCCAAAATGAGCGGCGAAGAACTTCGCAAAAAACTTCTTTAATAGGTACATGCACAAAACAAAAGTACCTTCATATATTGATATTGTGTCAATATTCGGAGGTGCTTCTTTTGTTTTCTTTTTTATTAAGCCTTATGCCAAAAATGATATTTATGGCGTCGTATGTAACCAATACAAACACATTCGCAAAGCCGCTTACGCCTGAAGAAGAAAGATTTTATCTGGAAAAATACAGCATGGGCGACAAAGATGCCAAAAATATTCTCATCGAACGCAACTTACGGCTTGTGGCACATATCGTAAAAAAATACTCTTGCGCCTCGTCAGACACCGACGATCTCATAAGTATAGGCACAATAGGACTTATTAAGGCAATATCTTCTTTCAATTCATCAAAAGGCACACGACTTGCGACCTATGCCTCAAGATGTATAGAAAACGAGATATTAATGAGCTTAAGGGCAAGTAAGAAAAAACAAAACGAAGTTCTTCTTCAAGACCCGGTGGGAACAGACAGTGAGGGCAAGGAAATTACCCTCATAGACAAACTGGGTACAGAGCCGGAAGCCGTTTTTGAAGAAGTGGAAACAAAGCTTAAAATAAGCATATTGTACGACAAAATGAAAGAAGCGCTTTTAGAGCGTGAACGCCAAATTCTTGAAATGAGATACGGCCTTTGCGACAAAGCCGCACTCACTCAAAAGGAAATCGCAAGCCTTATGAACATATCCCGCTCTTACGTTTCCAGAATTGAAAAAAAAGCTCTCAAAAAACTTACCGACAGTTTTAACGAAACGATGTGATACATATAAATCTCATTCGGAAAATGTGGTTAAATACTATTAACAAAGTGCAAAACAAAAGCACGCATATCAATTTTTACGACGACATGCGTGCTTTTTCGCGTTCTTATATTTTTTGAATGCTATATAAATACAAGCTTAGTTATAAAATTTAAGAAAAAAATGCAACTGTTTTGTCATATCCTTTTAAAATCACTGTATTATATTTTCGAGCACAGCGCCGATTTTTTCCGCCATGATAGCAAATCCGTAATCTGTCGGGTGGCAGTCGTCAACGGTAAACTCATCATCGGCAAACATATCTGTTCCCTTTATGAGATACACATTTTCGTCGCCCGAATTTTTGGCGTTTTCGTATGTTGTTTTAATTACCTCGTAGCGCTCTTCTACCTCTGACATACGCCTGTTCGGACCGCTTACGAAAACAACCGGCAAATCTGGATTTTTTTCTCTTATTATATTAAAAAATCTCTCGTGGGTATCTTTTAAATGCCGTGCGGTAGGCGCGTTATAATCGTAATCAATAACGAGCGCAAGCATATTTAAATTTGCAATATATTCGGCTATAACCGCCTCTCCCTTTGCCGAGCCCGAAAATCCGAGATTTAAGTGCTCGCACAAAAGTTTTCTGGAAATTATCGCCTCGTAGCTTCTTCCGGGTCTTGAAGCACAACCACCCTGGGTTATCGAAGAGCCGTAATACACAATCGGAGCATCGTATTTGTATGGATTTAAATACTCGCACGTTGCGCCTTTTTCAAGACCTATGTACAAGTCTTTTACGCCGTTGTACAATGGAAAATTAATGGTTACGGCGCGTTTTTCGCCGGTTTCAAACTCAACGCAACTCTCGTATCCGTCTTTTATTTCGAGCGGCGGAACAAAGGTTTTATAATATGCGTTGTCTATATAAATGTCAAATCCTCTCACTCCCGTTGCCGGCATATGGGGAAACTCTGTTATAAATTGCATGGTGCATTTTATTGCAATCTTTTTTGAATTGGTTACAAAATGAACGCAACCGCCCGCCGTGTGCTCACAAAGGCCTGCCACACCCTCGTTTGCGCTTTTTGCCACATCTCTTGGCAATCTTAAAAACACATCGTCATGTGTAACACCGCATAAATTAAAAGATTCGGCGCACACATCAAAAAACTCCAGGCCGTCATCTTCCACGCCTTTTTCAACAGCAAGATTTTTGTCTATTTTCTCAATTTCGCTCATATTGTCCTCCACGATATTCACATTACGTTACCTCGTATTATACATCAATTACCAATAATATTCAATAGTTTTGTAAACTTTAAATCAAAAATTGTGAATTCGTCATAATTTTTGAAAAAAACGTAAAAAATTTCAATAAAACCTATTGACAATACTTGAAAAATATAATATAATATACAAGTCGCTTGCGAGCGAACAGTTAAATATATGGCGGCATAGCTCAGTTGGCTAGAGCATGCGGTTCATACCC
>CAZSIY010000080.1:0-7213 GCA_964606825.1 uncultured Oscillospiraceae bacterium
CACATTGTTTTTGCTGTCTGTTATTCTGTAATACGGCAATGCTGTGGCAGTAAGGTGGCCGCTTTTTCCGTACACCGAACCCGACATATAGCCGGTGCTTATATCTTTTATTGAAATCGGCACCACATCTTTTACCTCTTCCCTTGACGAAAAATCGGCGAGAACACTTGTAGCATACACGTTTTTCCTAACGGAAGAATTGAGCTTTACCGACGTACTTTGAGGCTCGTACCATACGCCCGAAAGCGCGTAGGCATCTTTTTTTACGGAAACATCTATAACGCTGTCGAACACTTCAAAGCCTTTTACCTTACATAGTATTTTGTATTTTTGGCAATTCTTCGCGGAGCTTACCTTTACAAACTCCATAAAACCGGTATCAAAACCCGACTTTGAGAGAAAGGATTTTATTTCCGAAAAGATTTTTTTGTCGCTTTTTTCAAACATTTTCGCCCTCACCTCGCAGGTGAAAAGGTCGCCGTCCACCGTAAACAAATCGGCATTTCCGCTGTTTTTGAAATTTTCGGTGTAAACGGTGTTTACGGTTTCTATATTTTTTAAATTCTCCGTTTTTTTTGGAATAACGGCTTTATTTACGCTTATGTCCGCACGATTTAGCACGTCGATTGTATTTTCTATGGTTTTATCATCTGTACGGAACTCGGTGGAAGCCGCAGTTGAAAGCAAGAGATACACATTTATCCCCAAAAAAAGCACGATTAAAAAGGTTTTTACACGCCCCAAATTCATAGAATCAGCTCCTTAACTTCGGTAATTGACCCACGCTACTCTTTTTTGGCTATTATTTCCACTTCTCCGCGATCGGTTTTTGCTACCCAATAGGGCGCGCAAACATTTCCGTTTGACGGCGCATAAGCAAGGTACAGGTCGCTTATTGTGTCGGATTTTATGCTGTCTTTTTCCATAAGAAGGTCAAGCGCCTCTATAATGCCCGTGCACTCGGCGGTAGCGCCGTTTGACTCATAGCCGTTTACAAGTTGGCGATAAGACACGATTTTTGAATTTTTAACGGTAATTTCCACGGCATTTGTCATTTTTGCGTGCGACATGGTTTTGTCGGCGCCGCTTACCACAACAAGTCCGTCGGCATAGTAATCAAGCGCTATTTTAAATCCGTTTTCCGTTTTGGTAAGCGAGGAGAGGTTAATATTCATATTACAATCGGCACACGCCACCTCCCACACCTTGTTTACAAACTCTATACAGCTTATAAAATCGTCGTAAAACGAGGGGTTTGCCGAAGAAGAAAGGCTTATACCTTTGCTGTCGTCAAGGGCACTGTACTCCAAAAGGCCGTCGGGATGCATGGTGATGCTACCGTAATTTTCGGCAAAAACGATGGAATTATCCACATTTACGTATTTTTTCAAATTCGTGGTGTTAAAGCCGAACGACTTTAATATTTTAAGGTAGAGCGGACGCGAGGCGGAAATGTTTTCAAAATAATTTATTTTTGTAACGGCGGTGCTCGTAACGGGATTTATGGATAGCACAACCTGGGGTTCTATAACTATTTTTTGCTCCACCGTGTCACTTTTTTTGTCAAAATTAAGTTCAAAAGAATAGGCGTATTCTCCCACGGAAGAAGTTGCGTATGTGCCCGTAAGTTCGCTTAAAGATCCGCCCGCAATTTCAAGGGTTGTGCGAAGATACTTATCTTGCGACGCGTCTTTTATCATAAGGTAATTTTTACCCGTAACGAGGTCGGTACCGGTTATGATAAATTCTTTCATCGAAGAAATTTCCGGCGCAGACATTTCCGTATTCATAACCACGAAAAAAGTTGCCGTGTCGTAAGGAACGGGGTACGAAGCGTAAATCGACGTGCCCTTTAAGGCATTAAGCCAATTTTCACGGGTTGTGGGTTCAAATTCCTTTGCTGAAAGGCCCGATTTCAAAATATTTTTCACAGGCTCCGCCAATGAATTGTAGTTTGCGGAGGTACAGGTGTAAACACCTCTTAAATCGCCGTCTGTAACCACAATTTTTGCAGGATTGGAGATATTTTCCTTTGAGAGGTAATAGCTCTTTTTCTCCCGTTCTTTGCCGCTGGGAAGGTAATTTGCGAGATTAGAAAAAAAATTATAGCCGTCGGGCCATAATTTTTCACTAAACCATTTGTTTGCGGTTAATATTAAACTTGAAGCTACCAATAAAACCAAAGTGACGGTTTTAAGGCGTTCTTTTCTCATACTATCACCCTAATCAATAGCTGAGCAAGCTCTGCCACAAAGATTTTACATTACTTGAAACATTGCTTTTAAGAAGTGTAATTTCAAGTTTTACGGTTTCGAAAGTTTCGCCGTTTGCCGAAGCCACAACCATAATGCTGTTGAGCCCGTTTTTAAGTTCTATGCTCTGGGCATACATATTGCTCTGACCCACGGTAGACTCAAGAGCCTTGCCGTCGGCATACATTTTCTCATATGTATTGTTTGTGGTGTTTAAGCGGTAAAGAGTAATCATTGTACCGCACACAGCGCTTGCGGAGATAACGCAAGTTTTACTTGTGGTGGAAGAAATAACCGACTTTGGGTTTTTAATGTCCACAAGGTAGTTTGCAGTGCCGCTGTAATCTTTCGGCAAAGTTTCGGAAGCCGCCATGGAAACGAGCGGAAGAGCCGAAAGCACAAGTGCCAAAACAAGGGATATTATCTTTTTGCTTTTTATCATATAAATCACACTTTCCGATATTTATTCATTTTACAGATACAGTATAACATTTTTATGTTACACACATATTACACAGTGTTTAAAAAAGCATAACACCCGAAACTCGACTTTTTTCGCAAATATCAGCTCAAAGGCAGGGTAATTACAACTTCCGTGCCCACGCCCACCTTACTTTTTATATCAATGGTGCCGTCGTGAGCTTCCACAATTTCTTTTGCTATCGCGAGGCCGAGGCCAGTGCCGCCCATTTCGCGTGAGCGCGCTTTATCCACGCGGTAAAAACGCTCGAAAATGTGCTCCAAATCCTTTTCGGGAATACCTATTCCGTCATCTTTCACCTTTATGCTTACGGAATTGTACATGTGCATTGTGGATATGAGAACTTGCCCACCTTGAGGCGTGTATTTTATTGCATTTGTAATAATGTTTATGAGCACCTGCTCTATTCTGTCGGGATTGCCGCGGTAAAGCGGGAGAGCGTTGGTAGGCTCATAAACAAGGGTTTGCTTTTTATCCGCCGCGGTAATGGAAAGGCGGGTAACGAGGCCTTTTATCATTTCGCCTATGTCAAAATCTTCTTTCGGCATATCTTTAAGACTGTAATCAAGCCTGGAAAGGAGCAAAAGGTCTTTTACAAGGCGAGTCATACGGTCGGTTTCGCCGTTTATAATTCGCAAAAACGCAAGGAACATGTCCTTGTCCATGTTGTCGTCTTTTGCACTGTCAGCAAGGGTCTCCGTGTAGCTTTTAACCGTTGTGAGTGGAGTTCTCAGCTCATGGGAAACATTTGCTATAAACTCTCTTCTTGCGCGGTCGAGCTTTTCGCGCTCAGTGATGTCTTGCAAAATGGCTATAAGGCCGCCGGGGCGCTCATTCGTTTGGAAAGGCGCAAAATGCACGTTGAGATCGATTTTATCTGTGGTGATATGCTGTTCGTAACTTTTAAAATGCGGAAGATACAAAAGCTGTTCCAAAGATATATCTTTATCGGCAAAAAGCGAGTCAAAAGTTATGCCCTCGGTGCTTTCAAGGCCGAGATACTCTTTTGCCGCGTGATTTATGTGGATAAGTTCTCCCGACGTATTAAACGCAAGCACACCGTCGGTCATATAAAAAAGAATGGTTTCCGATTTTTCTTTTTCACTTTGAATTTTCGTAAGCGAATTTTTAAGTTCCTGCGCCATAAAGTTAAACGTGTTTGTGAGCTTGCCTATTTCGTCGTCGGAGCGCACTTCCATTTTTTGACCAAAATCGCCCTTTGAAATGCGAACCGCTTTATTTGTTAGCGACTGAATGGGCAAAGTGATGGTTTTTGAGAGCACGAGAGAGAAAAACACGGAAATCACAATTCCTATAAGGAGCGCCTGAAGCATGATTTTGAAAATACTGCTCAAAACGTTGTCGGTTTCCTCTTTTGTGTCTTTAATATACACTATATACTTGACTTCTTCGCCGTCGAATATGGGCACGGCGTAGTCCATATATCCGTTGCCGGAAGATATGGTGTTACCTGTTTTACCGGTGAGGGCCGCGGTGATATTGGGCGAAATTTCAAGATTTTTGGAAAGCGAAACATTGGTGGTGTACTTATCTATAGGGTTGGCGGTTTTTCCGTCCAGAAGGTAAACGTTTCTGAAAGAGTCCACCCCTATTTGACCATTGTACACACTTATGCTTTCAAAAATTTCCCGTGCATCCACACCGCTTTTTACGCTTTTTTCAAGTTGAGATACGTATTTATCGCTGAAAACGTGCGACATGAGGCTTTTAAACTCATTGTCGTAAAAAGAGTCTATGTTGCTCGTCATAAAAGAGCCGATTAAAATTATCACCGACACCGTGAGCAGCACAAACATCATTGTAATTTTTGAGGTAAGGCTTTTAAACATTTTTACGCTCCGAAATAGTAACCCACGCCGCGTTTTGTCATGATATAAGCGGGAATACTGGGGTTGTCTTCGATTTTTTCGCGAAGGCGCCTTATGGTAACGTCTACCGTGCGCACGTCGCCGTAAAACTCATAATCCCACACTTTGTTGAGCAGAATTTCTCTCGAAAAGATTTTACCTTTTTTGGAGGCGAGAAATTTCAAAAGCTCAAATTCTCTGTATGTGAGCTCTATTATTTTATCGCGCTTTCTAACCTCGTATTTTTCAAGGTCTATGGTAAGGTCGCCAAATGTCATAATTTCTTTTTCGTTGTCGTCGTTTGCGGCAAACTGCGTTCTTCTCAAATTCGCCTTAACTCTTGCCATGAGCTCTCTTAAAGAGAAAGGCTTTGTCATATAATCGTCGGCACCGAGCTCCAATCCGAGGATTTTGTCTACCTCTTCTTCGCGCGCGGTAAGCATGATTATAGGCACAGAAGAAGTTTCGCGGATTTTTTTGCAAACGCTGAAGCCGTCTTGCTTGGGAAGCATAACGTCGAGCAAGATGAGGTCAGGCTCTTCGGTTTCGGCTTTTCTTACGGCTTCGTCGCCGTCGTAGGCCTCGGTTACGCGGTAGCCGCTGCGCGTGAGATTAAGTTTTAATATTTCAACTATCGGTTTTTCGTCATCAACAACAAGGATAAGATTATCCATTACAATTCAACTCCTTTACACCAATTACATAATAACACATTGACGCACTAAAAGTCAAGAACAATACCGTTTTTGCCGAATTTCGGAATATAATTTTCAGATGCGCTCTCTTCGCTTTGGATATAAGCACGCTTTACGCCTATACTCTCGGCAAAAGACACGAGTTTTTCGTATTCGCGCCGCGACGTTTTATACTCCAGTTCAGGATATTTTTCACATGATTTCATAGGCGTGTACTGGCTCATAATGCTTAGAATTATGCTGTCACCGTAGGTTTTATGCAAATATTCGATTACGGCTTTTGAATTTTTTAAATTTCCGGGAAGAAGCAAATGTCTTATCAAAACGCCGCTTTTCAGCATGCCCTCCTCGTCGAAAACGGGTTTTGGGCATTGGCGCACCATCTCTTCAATCGCTCTTTTTCCAACTTCGGGATAGTCGGGTGCATTTGAATATTTTCGCGCGGTATTTTCGTCGGCATACTTAAAGTCGGGAAGGTAAATGTCTACCGAATTTTCAAGCATTTTAAGAGTTTGCGCAAGTTCGTATCCACCGCAATTGTACACAACGGGAATTTCAAGACTCTTTTTTGCCCTTTTAAGGGCATTTGCCACCTGTGGGGTGACGTGAGTGGGCGTTACCAAATTAATGTTATGAGCGCCCGCATTTTTGAGCTTAAAAAACAGCTCACAAAGTTCATCTTCGGTGATTTTTCCGCCGTCGCCGTTTTGGGCGATATCAAAATTTTGACAATAGACGCATCTTAGCGGGCACCCCGCAAAAAACACCGTTCCCGAGCCGTTTTTTCCGGAAATGCACGGCTCTTCCCACATATGAAGCGAGGCTCTGGCAACTTTTATTTCGCACGTTTGCCCGCATACGCCGGTTTTGCCCGCGGTTCTGTTCACTCCGCATTTTCTCGGACAAAGGGTGCAATTTTTTAAAATTTCCGTCATCTGTCCAGCCTCAAATATCTCGTGCGGCGTTCGCGGCGCTTTTTGCGTATTCGCATTATACGCAAGCGGCGCCTTACGTATAGCACGGAAAAGAGCACAAAAATCACGGAAAACGTTATAACAAGCGCGCGGTTTACTTTTTTTCTGTGGATTTCTTCGTTTTCGGAATTTATCATAGCCTCGTAGTCGGCCATGTCATCGGTTAAATTGAGATTTACCGACTTGTAGTTATCTTCATACCAGGCGGCGATTGCGTTGAAAGTTTTTACCGCGGCATCGGAATAATTTTTTTCGGCAAAATCGGGCTCGGTGCAATTTATAAGGCAATTTTCTATGAAAACATTCGTAAGAGCGCGCGACACCGCATTAGAAACCTTGGCGGTGTAGTCGTGTGTTTTGGGGTTATACACCACGATAACGCTGTTTTTTGCCTTGTCGGAATTTATTTTCCAGCTTTGGGCAAGATTTTCCGCATATTCGCCGAGTGTGAGCTCATCTGTGGAATTTACGGTTACAAATATTATTTTTGCGCCGCAACTGTCTGACAAAATTTTATTTTGGGTATTTATATATTTTTCCGCCGCGCGGCTTATTATTCCCGCGCTGTCGTCAACGGAGCAAAAAGGCGCCTCTTCCGCCGCAAAAGCGCTCATCGGCAAAAGGAACAAGAGCACCAGCATAAGTACGGTTAATGATTTTTTCATTATTTTTTCCTCGTAGTAGATATTTTTCACGTCAGCCGCGCAAAAAAGCTCGACTTCGGCTGAACCATACCTAAATTATACCGTTATTGACCCCTTTAGTCAACAATTAAACGGAAAATTTTAAAAAAATTAAAATTTTTTCGATTTCGGTATTGACAAATTATCGATTTTGATGTATTATATTTAAAGTGCTTTTGTGGTTTTTATGCGCCTATAGCTCAGCAGGATAGAGCGAACGCCTCCTAAGCGTTAGGCCGGTGGTTCGAATCCACTTAGGC
>CAZSIY010000081.1:0-7159 GCA_964606825.1 uncultured Oscillospiraceae bacterium
TTTTGCGCCCATTGAGTGCCACATTTTGGCAGAGGCGAAATTTGTGTTGTTTGCCTGGGTGCTTATGTGTACGTCGAGGCTCGGCGCCACTTCGCGCACGATTGAAAAAGCGCCCAAATCCGACACGATTATCGCGTCTGCACCGAGCTTTTCCACCTCGCGCACAAAATCGGGGAATTTTTCAAGATCGGAATTATGGGGAATTATGTTTGCGGTGATGTAAACCTTTGCGCCTCTTTCGTGGGCAAAGGCAATACCCTCTTTTATTTCGTCCAAAGAAAAGTTTTTTGCCGCAACGCGAAGAGAAAACGCCTCGCCGCCGATGTATACCGCATCTGCGCCGTACATTACGGCATATTTTAATTTTGCAAGGCTTCCCGCCGGTGCAAGAAGTTCGGGTTTAGTCATTTTTTGCCTCCTGATTGTAGTTTTTTACCGAGATTAACATTCCGTCGCCTATTGGCACAATAGATGAGGTAAGGCTCGGATTTTGACACATAAAGTCTAAAAATGAGCGAATGTTGTTTACTATCGCGTAGTGTTTTCGGGGGAGAAGGTCGTCGTTTGCGGTCATTCCCTTGTAGAGAATATTGTCGCAAATTATCACTCCGCCCGGCTTTATGTGGGGAAAAATTGTGTCAAAATAGTATTTGTATTGGGATTTGTTGGCGTCGAGAAAAACCATGTCAAACTCGCCGTCCATTTTTTTAATCGTTTCCTCGGCGCTTCCCTCTATTATGTGAATAACGTTTGAAAGTGAGGCGCGCTCTATGTTTTCGCGGGCAATGCGGGCGTAGTTTTCATCTTTTTCCAAGGTAAAAATCTCTCCGCCGGGCTCTAAAAAGTTTGCAAAAAGGATAGATGAATACCCTATTGCCGTGCCTATTTCCAAAACGCGCTTCGGCCTTTTGTAGGTAAGGAGCGAGGCAAGAAAATTTTTAACTTCCCTTTGAATTATCGGCACAAAATTTTTGTCGGCATAGTCTTCCAGTTCTTTTAAAATGCCCGTGCTTTTTTGATTTGTTTTTACTATGTAATCCACTATGTATTTGTAATTTATGTTGTCTGTCATTTGTTACCACCCAAATTTAAATATGTGTCGGGCACGTCGCCCACGATAACCGCCTCGGCAACAAGCGCCGAAGAGGAGAGCTTTGTAATTTCTTCAAAACGGGGCAAAAGCGCGCCTATGTTTACGTCCACCCGCACTTTTATCGAGTGGCACACCTGGTTTATGCCGGCCTGTTTAAATTCGCTTTCAAAATCTATTCCCGCTATGGAACATGGAATGATTTTAAGCTTTATTTCGGGGCCGAAACCCGTTAAAAACTCTATTCCCGAAAAGTTGCCTATTGGAACGGAAATTTCCGAGCGCTCGTTGTCGCCGAGATATTGGAGAGTTTTAAGCGCAATGTCGGATTTTAAGAGGTTTGCTTTTGTGCTGTCGATATAAAGCGACTGAATTTTTCCGTTGTCATCGCGCATGATGCTTACAATGCCCGAATATCCTCCGACAGTTATCACCGCATCGCGCACGGCGTAGTGTATTGCCTCGTTTGCCACGTTTTCCATTTCCGATTGTGCCACGCCTTTTAGCGTAATAACCGCTGTAGTGTACGCGCGCACAATAAGAAACATAAGCCCTAAGGCTCCCAAAACGGCAAAAAATATGCGAAATTTTCTTTTTTTGTTCATATTCTCACCCGTATATTATATGCGGGCGGATATTTTTATACATTAATAATTGTATCACAAAATTCATCTTGTGTAAACAGTTATTTGACTTTGGTTTAAAAAGTCCAAATTTAGGTTCGTTTTTTTCCATTTACATATGGTAAAAAGCATGGTATTATGTGATAAATACTCTAAAAGATAGGAATTGAAATCATGAATAAAATATTTACAATCGCCTTGCTCGGAGCGGGAAGCCGCGCAAACGGCTTTTGCTACAATTTCGGAAGAATGTCGGACAAATACAAAATCACCGCGGTATGCGACATAAATCCCAAGCAAATAGAAAAACGAAGAATATCTTATACGGCGAGGAAAAGCAGGTTTTGAAATTCGAAAACATTATGGAGGGCGGCCACGGCTGCGGCGGCGGTGACGGCATACTTGCAGAAGAATTTTACGATGTGCTTTCGGGAAAAAGAGAGCTGCGCACCTCGCTTAAAGACTAGCTCGAAGCACATCTTATAGGCATAGCCGCGGAAAAGTCGCATCTTGGCGGCAGTGCGGTAAAAGTGCACAACATACTTTAATTAAATTTGTGAGGTCAAATTTTATGGGCAAAAGAAATTTAAAAATAATATATTCGAATTATTCGGGAGTCGAGAAAAAGGCAATTGAGCTTGTAAACCGCGAAGTGGGAGAAATAAATTGCCGCGATGCCATGGTTTACACAATCCACGTTATCGCCCTTGAAAAAGACGGTGCCCCCGTGGACAAAACGTTATTTTAATAGGAAAATACAGCGAAAACAAAACAATTCAAAAGTACGTAAAAGATGCCGATGTTGTGTCCTATGCCCATGAGTACGAAATGGAGCTTATTTGGGGATTTGCCTGGGGTTGGAGCACAAATTGCGACAATATTGACCTTGAGAATTTGGGAGTTTTAAAAGAGGAAATAGTGAACAGTTTGGCTTGCACGCAATATCTGTAAAAAGCAAGCTCGAATACATAGAAAACATTGACAAGCGCCTTGAAATAGTGTGTGAAGATTGCAGAAGCTTTCCCTACGGATATACGCCGAAAATCGATTCTCAAAAGGAATTCGACGAGACTCTCGCCTTTGCCGAGAAAGTCGTAAATCTTCGTGGTAGGGGCAAAACCGGCCTTGTGTACAAAGGATTGATGACTCTTGACTGGAACAGCTTTGCTCACCAAAGCGGGCACTACATTATGGGCGAAAATTCTAAAAAAACGGCAGATAATTACCGCACCAAGTTCGCGCCCACCTGGAGAAAATTCACCGCCGATTGGCTTGTTTATGGCAAATATGTTTATGATTTTACGAAAAAACTTCATGAAACGGATTGCAAAAACGTTAATTTGAACATTGCCGCTCAGCTTGCGGACGGTGTTTGGTTCCCGTTTGCCCTTCTTGCGGAAATTCTCTGGAGCACCGACGACAGCTACGATGAAATTCTTAATCGCATGACCAAAAGGAAAATTGTGATTTTTTAGCGGTGCCGATGTAATTTTAATTGAGGACTTCACTGCTCTTACTGTAAGGCTCCCTTGCCAAAAGGGAACTGTCACGAAGTGACTGAGGGATTGTACATCTCATAATTTTAAAAATCAAAAAGGGGTTTGCCATGAAAAACAAAAAATTCAACATCACTCTCCCCCCCGTCGAGGGCACAATATCTTCTTTAATTCTCGCAAGTGACAGCCACAGTATGAACTGGTGCTCCGAGCGCGAAAAATGGGGATTTATACACAATTACAAAAAAGACAACCCATGGGGAAACTACAAGGAGTGTTATGCGCCCATGAGCCTTTTGTCCTTTGAAGAGGGTGAAGATTTCGCAACCTGGCTCTATTCCAACGGCGTTCTTGAGGTAAAGGCGGAGCGCCTTTGATGAAGACGGCAACCTAAGAGAAAAATCCACTTTTAAAAATCATATCTACGCGGAAATGTTTTTAAATGAAGACAGCATTGGAGTTGCATCTCAGCCCGCTCTTATATTGATTATTACAGGGCAAGCAGAGAGGAGTATGCAAAAATGGCAAATGAATGCATAAGAAATTACCTTTGCCTTTTTACCGACGACGCAAGAGGAGTCGCGGCATATGTTTACCCGTATAAGGTCAACGGCGACTTCGGTGAAAAATACGATAATTGGGCAAATGACCAGGATTTTGCACTGTATTTCGCAATTGATGTGCTTGGAAATGAGGGCATTTAGGAAGTGCGTTTCTATCAAATGAGAACTGCACCGCCGATGCCGTGAGGTTCCCATTACCATAAGGGGAGCTGGTGCGTAGCGTATGAAGTGATAAGAACTTTAACAATTCTATTTTGTAAAATAAAACATTTCTATTTTTTCTCTCCCGTGCATAAAAATAAACAAAACCACAATAAAGGAATGATTTTATGACTTTACTGAAACCGGGCGACAGCGGCATTTATGTAGAGTATTTATCACTTGCGCTGGAGCGCGCGGGATTTTTCGCCGGAGGAATAACTTCGGAATTTGACGGCAAGGTGTATAACGCTGTAATCGCCTTTCAAAACGCAAACAATTTGTCTGCCGACGGGGTTGTGGGAGAGATTACGCAAACGGCGCTTTTGCCATATCTTAAAGGCTACATCGAGGTCACCGCAAAAGAGGGCGATACGGTGTTTTCCTTGGCAAACATCTTTCCCGGCTCGCCCGAGGCGATATTTACCGCAAATCCCTACCTTTCGACAAGCTCCATACCCGCGGGAGCTGTGGTTACGGTGCCTTTTGGATTTGACGTAGTGGCAACAAACGTGGCGCCGTCATACTTTTTGACGTGCCTTACTCTTGACGGCTTAAAGGCGCGCTATCCCTTTGTAAATTTAGGCTCCGCGGGTAAAAGTATTATGGGGCGAGAGCTTTGGTACATGAGCATAGGCGAGGGAGAAACACAAGTGTTTGCCAATGCCTCGCACCACGCAAACGAATGTATTACAACGCCTGTTCTTTTAAAATATGCCGAAGACTTTTTAAAAGCCGTCGCATCTCGCGAAACCTTTGAGGGTGCAAATGCGGCGGAAATTTCCGCGTCGAAAAAACTCGTTTTAATGCCCCTTGTAAATCCCGACGGGGTAGACCTGGTAACAGGCGCTCTTACTTCGGATAACGCCTACTACCTCTTCGCGCGAAGCATCGCCGCGGAATACTCTTCCATTCCGTTTCCGAATGGCTGGAAAGCAAACATAGATGGCACCGACCTCAACTTAAATTATCCCGCAGGTTGGCAAAACGCGCGGGAAATAAAAGGGGCGCAAGGCTTTGTGTCGCCCGCGCCGAGAGATTTTGTGGGTACGGCTCCGCTTTCCGCTCCGGAGAGCCGCGCCGTGTACAATTTTACTTTAAACAACAATTTTGCCCTCACTCTTTCTTATCATACCCAGGGTGGGGTGATATATTGGAAGTACCTGAACTATTTGCCGAAAAATGCCGAAGAAATAGGCTTCGAGCTTTCTTCGGCAAGCGGCTACGAACTTGAAACCACGCCCTACGCCTCGGGTTTTGCGGGGTATAAAGACTGGTACATTTCCTTTTACAATCGCCCCGGCTATACGATAGAAGCAGGGAACGGACAAAATCCCCTGCCTATATCCGATTTTAATTCTATTTACCCGCCTAACAGACGCCTTATTGCAAAGGCTGTAGAACTTGCGCCGCCTTTTTCATCTCCGACGGATATGCCGCAATGAAAAACATCGCCAAAAAGCACCGTGTGAGGGTGTCGGTAAGCGGAATGCTGATAAATCCCAAGTTTTTTACAAGAATTACGGGAGACACAAAGTGTATTGCCACCTCGGCAAACCCCGAAATTATGTGAAGTGTAGATGTAGCCTAGCTTTGAGGCGCCCGAATATGCGGCGATGTATTCCGTGTCGATGCTGTTTGTGACAAATTGCAAAATCAACACCCCGAAATTTACCGTTGCCATTGGTATGCCCACTTTTAAACATTCACCTCACCGCTCATGTATAATGTATTCATCGTTTCAAAAGCGAGGTCGGAAAGATGAACATAGCGATTTCACAATTGCAAAAATATTTTTTTACAATATCGCAAATTTTTGTCGAAAGGCAAACAGGCGACGGCAAAACGCGCTTTATCATGCAAAAACCGCGTCCTATCGATGCGTTTTTGCTTTTTGTGAGCACGAACGGCGTGTGCTATCGTGAGGGAGAAGAGCCACTTTACGTTCCCAAAGGCTCTCTTGTGTACATTCCAAAAACAGCATGAAATACCTTGAACAAAACTTTTCGGAAGATAAAATAATTGCGCAAATAGCCAAAAAGTGCAATATAAGCGTGAGCTATTATGAGAAACTTTTTCACGAATTTGTGGGAGTTTCTCCCGTTGAATACAGAAATATTCAAAAAATAAATCAAATAAAAATGCTGCTGCAAAAAAACGAGCTCACCTTAGATGAAATCGCCGAAAAAATAGGTTGTTGCGACAGTGGATATCTCTGCCGCTTTTTCAGAAAGAAAACGGGCATGACCTCGAAAGAGTACAGAAAAATATATGTTGCACAGGCGAAGTGGCGGGAGAAGTAAATTATCCCGCCTTTCAAAAAAATATCTGCAAAACAAGCATCGCCACTGCCGCGGGAAGTCCGAAAATGCCCACTGCCACAGCCGTTACGGCGTTTAGTCCTATGTGAATACCGAAAAAGCTCCCCAGCGCGTTTAAAGCCACTATTGCCGCGCCGCCCAAAACGCTGTTGAGCACGATTTTCAAAATGAATTTAATAGGCTTTAAGCAAATTTTCGCCAGCACGAAAATCACCATAATTCCCAGTATGTATCCCACGACGGATTCAAAGCTCATGAGTGTTTTTCAGCTCCTTATTTTGCGTTTTATATTGATATTGTACTATTATATAATGTAATTTATGACTTCAAGAAATTATCTGTTGTAAAAACTTACAAAAATATTTGAATTTCCACAAGTGTTTTATAAAAAACATACAGATTAAATTAATTTTTTTCTCATTTTATTGCAAATTATCGTAAAAAATTCTATAATATTAGTATCTTTACAATGAGGTGGATTATATGAATGTTAGACTTTTCCAGCAGATGGCATATCAAATGAGGGACGTTATGAACCGCGACTTGGGTATCATCACCGACAGCGGATTTGTAGTGTCATCAAATGAAGCCTGCATAAGCAATAACGATTTGGACTGCGTTCTCAGTTTTACCGCGGATAACACGGACACTTTCACCTACAACGGTTTTACATATAAACCTAGTGTGTCCATGGGCAGAGTAGAGTATATTATTTTTGTAAAAGGTGACGACACTCTCGCAAGAAATTATGCGGAAATCCTTCAAGTCAGCTTCGGATCCGTTAAATCGCTTTATGACGACAAGCACGATAAATTAAACTTTATAAAAAACTTCCTTCTCGACAACATCTTGCCGGGAGATATCCTCC
>CAZSIY010000082.1:0-7069 GCA_964606825.1 uncultured Oscillospiraceae bacterium
GTCCTCCGTAAAGGTGCATGTTTTCCAGCCGTCGTCACTGGTGGCGGTGCCGAAAATCGCTTCGCCCTTGGTGCGCAAGGTGGCGCTGTAGTCGTAGCGGTCTAAGTTTTCGCCCTCGCTCTCGGGGATTAGCGCGTAGGTGCGCTTTTTGGCAACAAAGGAGCCGGGGTCGTCTTCGGCTTCTTTTGTAAAATCAACCACGATGATTTCGCGAAGGGCATCGTCGCCGCAGAGCTCGCCGTCGAAGATTTTTATGATGTCGTCGTGCACGTCGTTTGAGGTGTGCTGGTCAAATGCGATTGAAATTGAGGGCGCGTAGCCTACCACATCGCTCTCTTCAAAGGGCATGTCAACATACTGGCGGGTATATTCCACGGGGTTTTGAGTTTTTGATATCGCGGTGAAACCCGTCATTCTTTTATACGTGGTGACGCTTTGCGATTTCACGCCGAAAAATGCCACCTTGTCACTTCTTTTTACAATTCCCATAAAAAATTCCTCCTTAATTTTTTTCGTAGATTAGTCTTAATTTTATTTGGTATTTTGCGCTTTGTCCGCTTGCGTCGAAAAGGTAGCCGCGGCTTAAAGGCTCTATGCATATGCTCTCTTTTGAGCCTTTGAGCTTGGGCAAATCGCCGTAGGCGTTTTGCAACTCCAACCATTGCTCGAAGTCCTCGTAGAATTTTGCCACGGCGAGGTTTTCTCTTACGCTTGCGTCGAAATATTCCCTTGTGGAAAATGTGAAAACGTATTGGCAAAGCGCGCCGCCGTCGGGATAGCGAGTGATTATAGGCGGGTCGGAACCGGGGATTAGAACGCAGGCGTGGGGCTTTTCGTCTAAACACGTTATGTTCAGGCGCCTTCCGGTAAGGAGCGGGCATGTGGTTTCAAAATAGGTTTTCAGGGTGGTTATCATGTGGTCACCTCCTTTCGGTGTTGTTTTGGGAAATAGAATTGTTTGTAGGTCTTATCCCTCAGTCACTTCGTGACAGCTCCCCTTACCATAAGAGGAGCCTCGCGGCATCGGCGGTGCAATTCTCATTGGCGAGAGGATAAGAATTTTTTATTGTAACCTCATCCGAGTTGATTCGCCTCATTTTTAGGATTTGCAGAGCTAATCGCATTTGCACGGCGAGAGAGCATATCAAGCGAAATAAAAATTAATATACGCAAAACGCCGCATGCTTTATTTTCCTCTTCATGCGGCGTTTCAGTCCGATACTGCGGCTGATTGCCGCACTTTCGGACGGCGTATTAAATTAATTTTTATAAGCCTTGAATATGCCCGAGACGAGCAAGAGCGCAGGCCGGGGTTGGCAGGGGGTGCGCTTGCGTAGCACCCCTGCCGCCTTTGGTTCTTTTGCAGAAAAAACATATTCCCGTGTGCGGCGCTGCAACCGCGGTTTTTCTTTATTTTGAAAAATAGAATTATTATAGCTCTTATCCCCTCAGACGCCTAACGGCGCCAGCTCCCCTTACCATAAGGGGAGCCTCGCGGCACCGGCGGTACAATTCTCATTCATGCGCGCCGCAAAGGCGCAATCAATTTCCACATTCTATTCTCCAATGTCCCAGCGCCCTACCGCGCCTATTATCCGAAAACGCGCTCACCTTAAGGCATTTTTCCTTATCAAGCTTAGCCGTCTCCGAGCCCAAAAGCACGTAATCGTCGCTCGAAACGGCTATTTTCTCGCTCGTTTCAATCCGCACGGTGCACGACGAACCGTTTACAAATCCGTCGCCCCTATCCGAAAAATCGGTGGCGTTTCGCCAATGAACGCTCACCCCACGAAACACGCGAGGCAAGTATTCGTCGGCATTTTCGTCGTAGTGATAAAGGGTGATGTCGGCGTTTGCGCAAATCATGGCCTTACCCCCTTATACAAAAGTCCGCTGTGCCCCAGATAAGTTTTTGCGGCAAGGGTTGCCGCCCTGTGGAAAGCACCCTCGCCGAAATTAACAAAGCTCACGCTGTAACCGTCGTTGTTTTCCGAAGATATGCCGCGGCGTTTTTCTTCCTCAAAAAGCACCTCGGCAACGGCACAACACGCGTTTTTAACGCACTCGTCGTAGGGTTCTTTGGGCTTTCCGTTTAAAAAGAGCGAGTCTAAAAACTCGCTCGCCCTTTTTAAAAAATGCACCCGCTTTTCCTCGCAAATGATAGGTTCGCAGGCGCAGAACGTGTTTGAATAATAATCAAAATCAGCGTACATAAGCCACCTCTTGCGCTATTTTTTAATTTTTGCAAGCACAACCTTGCTCTCGTCGGAAAGGGCAACGGCGTAATGCTTGTCGGCGGAAATGTCGCTTTTTCTGGCAAGGGTGTCGCGCTCGGCCTCAACCGTGGTGTCTTTTTTGAGATAAACGGTAATGGCGCTCGCCTCGTCCTCGGTTTCGGCATCGAAATTGAGCTTTACGATGGGGCATGTGTAATACGCACCGGCGGAGTCCAACGCAACCTTTTTCGACGGCACAATGCGGCAATTTGCAATGGTGCCTATCTCGCCCGTCATCACTACGTTTCCGGGGTATTTGTCTGCAGAGATGAAGTTTTGGTCTTTCCTAAGCTGGGTAACCTGCTTGGGATTTACAAACATCACCTTTTGCGTGTTTGTTTCCTCGTCGAATTTATCTATCGCATCTACTATCACATCGTAGCTTATTTGCTTTGCCGTGGCGTCGTGGGTAAGGGTTGCGCCAAGGAGCGCCGCCATTGCATCGGCATCAACCTTTGAGGCAATAGCCTTTGCGAGCTGGTTGTTTGCCTCGCCCACGGGGTTACCGTAACCCGAAAGCACCGCTTCGTCGGTAATTTCAACGGCTTTCATCGCCTTTTTAACCGTTACCGTTTCGGTGGACGCGCTTAGCTTTACCGTTTCGCAGGAAGCTCCCTCGGCAATGTCGTCGGCATCGCCAATGTAGCCGTATTTGGGCACGGTGATTGTGTTTCCGGGCACGCCCACAAGGCTTGTGTCAATTGCGGCAAAAGGCGCAACCACTATCTTTTTCTCGATTTTGGCGCTTATCATGTCCGCCATCACCTGGGGGTTTATCACGTCTGAAATTTTTGTTGTTTGATTTGGCATAATTTTTTCTCTCCTTTAAAATTTAGATTTCGGTTTTCAGTTTTTCGTAAAGTTTTGGATTTTGATTGAAAAGCTCAACTCTTTTAAGGTAGCTCATTTTTTCAAAGCTCTCCTTTGTTTCGGCCGCGGCGGCGGACGTGAACTTCGGCACGTTTTCGTCAGATACGAAAAAAAGGTAGGGATTTTGCGCCCGTACCTCTTCGATTTGACTGCTTATGCCGGGAATTTCGTCGCCGTCAAGCACGGCGCCCTCAAGGTTTAAAAGCGCCCTTAAGGCCTTGGCGTTTTTCGCGCCCGATTTTTCAAGCGCACGGCTCAGCGCGGTTTCAAACTTGAAATGCTCAAGCTCGTCTTTTGCCGCTTTCGCGCTCTTTTCGCTCTCCTCAGCCACTTCGGATAAAATCGCGCTTATAGCCTCGATTTGCTCGCCCGTCGCCTCGGGGAAAATTTGCTTTATTTTGTTTTGCATGGGATCACCTCCTTTCGAAATTTGTTTTCCTTATTTTTTTAAATAAAAATTTCTTATCCCCTCAGTCACTTAGTGACAGCTCCCCTTGCAACAAAGGGAGCCTTGCGACACCGGCGGTAAAAACCTTTTCAGAAAGTTTTAACCGCCAAAATACCAATTTCTAAACTCCTCTTTTCCCATCACGCCCTCGCGCACGAGCTCGATTTTCTCGTCGAACTCCCTTTTTCGGTCGGCAACGATGCTGTCGTCAAACTCCGCCTCAAATTGCCAATCGCCTTTCGGGGCAAGGCTGTAAAGCGAGCAAAGCGCGTCCTCGGCGCGAAGAAGCGCCTCCAGTGAGCTCCTCAAAGCGCCCTGGATATCCGCCACGTGCGAGTAACTGCGCTGTTTTGAAGAGCGCACCTCTTCGGCGGTTTTGTCGCACTGAGTAACGTTTGAAAGCGTGCCGTAAGCCAGAGCACAGCTAAACTCAATGCGGCGAAGTATCTCATTTAGCCCGCGTATGAACCCCTCTTCGCGAAGTGCGGGAGACCACTCGTTGAAGAGATTTTCCTGATTTACGGTAACGTAGAGCCTGTCGTCGGGAAGGGCGCGCTTGCCGTCTTTTGATAAGTGAAAAGCGGTTTCGTCTGCTATGACGGCGCGTTTTGCGCTCTCAAACTCCCAAATAAGGCGCTCGTATTGCTCCTCGGCATCTGAAATAAGGCTCTCCGCCTTTGCGAAAACAGATGTGCCCAAAGCCGCGTTTTCGCCGTTTGCCATGGGCATTTTAAAGTAGGCAAAAAGCGGCTCGGAGAGGCTTTCTATGTGCACCGTGGGCGCAATGTCCGCCCAGTCGTCAACTGTTGCAAGGGGCACTTTTTTGCCTATAAAAGCCTCGCTGTCGCTTAGAAAAACGCTGTTTGTAACGGTGTATCCGTCGCCTTCGCGCTTGTGGTTTTCAATCCTTGTGTAAACCTTGCCGCCAAAGTGGCGCCTGTCTAAAAACGCCGCTCCGATGAGCTTTCCCGACGAGTCAAACTCTGTGGGCACAAAACTGTCGGGGCGCACAAAGTCAACCTCAATGCCCTTGCCGGAAACATAGGGGCGCATTACCACAGAACCCATGGCGCATGCGTACTCCACCGCGTTTCTAAGATGCGGGAGAGATTTTTTGAGGCTTTCGTTTAAAAATTTTGCACGCTCGGAGCCTAAAACTTTGCAACGCATTTCAAGCGTTACCAGGCGCGCCGTTTCCGACGATATCGCCGACGGGAGATTTAGCGCGCTTTTCGTGCAGTACATCTGCCGCCAACGCTCGATTTGCGCCGCCGAGGTAGCCGTAAGCGCGGATTTTACGCCCGCCGCGGCTAAAATTTCACTTGCTGTAAACATGTTCATCACCTTTGTTATAAGTTTTTTTATTTTCATTTTTTCACCTTCCGGATGGATTTTGTCTGAGGGGATAAGAATTTTTCAATTCCACCTCATCCGAGTTGCTTAGAGTCATTTTTTCCCGCGCCGCACTACGGCGCACTCAATTCCACATTCTCCCCAAAATCGTATAGCAAAAATACCTCATATCGTCCATCGCGTGGTCGTTTTCCTTAATCACGCGGTCAAAGGGTGCCTCCTCGTCGAACCTATAAGTTTTAAACTCGCGCAAAATGTCTTTGCATCGGGAATTTATCTTAATTTTGCCGCTGTTTAAAAACGTCGCGGTGGTATTTATGCCCGAAATTACGTCGTTTTTTGCCTTGCGCACGCAAAAACGCCCATGACGGCGCACTGTGGCAATAAAACTTGCCGCCGACGGGTCTACCACAAGGCACTCAATCTCCCTGTCGCCCGCAAGGCGCTCAAGCTCTGCGTAGTAGTCCTCGTCGGTCATGGGGGTGCCGCTTTTTCTGCCGTCGTAGTAAAATTCATCCACGCGGTGCGCCGCGCCGCCGCTTATGCACCAAAGGCCCATAGAACACGGATTCATCGTGCCGTAGTCCATGGAGATGTACCAAAGGCCATCTTGTGGAGATACGTCTTCCACGTTTTTTTCCTCGCTGAAAACCTTGTACACAAGCCCCTCTGCCACCGCCCAAACGCCGTTTACGTACCTTTCGTAAAACACGCCCGAAAACCTCGCCTTTGCCTTTTTAATCTTGGCGGGAGTCATTATGGGGTTATCTTCCATTAAAAAATGAAGGCGCTTTGCCCCCTCGGGCGGCGACTTTACATAGTTTTCGTAAAACCAGTGCGACGGGCTCTCGGGGTTACAATTGAACCAAAGTTTGGCGTTGTCATAGGTGAGGGTTCTCGATATCGCCTGCTCCACAAAGGTGCGCGGCATAAGCGCCACCTCGTCAAAAAACACGCCCGCAAGGGTGATGCCTTGAATAAGCATATAGCTGCTCTCGTCTTTTCCGCCGTAGATGTAAAAATTGTTCGTAAATCCGCCGCCGTCCACTGTTAAAAGCCCCTCGGTGCGCCGATACGAAAATTTGTAGGGCATGCCCTCTATGTCAAACAGCGGGCGAAGCACGTTTTTTTCCACATTACCCACAGTTTTTCCACATATTGCGAAGTTTGTGCCCTTGAATTTTGACATTGCCCACATAACGAAGCTCATTATCATAACCACCGTTTTGCCCGAGCGCACCGCGCCGTCGCAAATGAGCATGTCGTTGTCGTCTTGAATAAATTTGATTATCTCTGCTTGCTTTTGCGAAAATTCGTTAAATTTCATTTTTTAACCGCCTTTTCGATTACTTTTATGAGTTCTTCTTGACTTTCGCGCAGGTTTTCGTCACCGTCGTCGTCGCCTAAAATGTCTTTTAAATCCTTTACGCTTTGAATGATGTGGCGCATTTTTTGCGTGTCTACAAGGCCCGTGGCAAAAGTTTCGCCCTTTACGCACTCGATTTCAAGCTGACTTATGGCCTCAGACACTTTCTCGGTGATTTGCTCGGTGAGGCGGTCGATTTTTTCGCGGAGCGCGCTTTTCTCGGATTGCTTTTTAGGCTTTTGCGCGCCCGATTGAAGCGCTTTTTTCTCGCTCCACCAGCCGTTTTTCGCCGCGTAAGCCTTTAGCCCCGAGGGCGATATGCCGTGGCTTTCGGCAAGTGAAGTTAAGCTCACGTCCGTTGTGAGGTATTCGGTTTTGAATTGTTCGTAGTTCATGTTTTACACTTCTTTCTTTTGAATTTTGTAGTGGGTGATGGGAGAAGCATTTTCAATCATTTCAAATGAGGCAGAGCTAATCCCATATGAATAAGCCTTACAGGGTGTTTTCGTAAAACGCAAAAATCGCAAGCAAAAACGACGAAACATTTTTCGGTTTGTTTCGTCGTTTTTAGCTCCTCAAGTGAAACTTGTTGTTTCACCTCGGAGCGGCTAAGATTTTAAGTTTTGCAAATTACAGCATGTAGGCAAAATTCATAAGGGCGGGGTTGCGGCGCTTCAGCCGCGGTTTTCCTATTTTTTAAAATAGAATTATTATGGCTCTTATCCCCTCAGTCAGCTAACGCTGACAGCTCCCCTT
>CAZSIY010000083.1:0-6996 GCA_964606825.1 uncultured Oscillospiraceae bacterium
TGGCAATACCGTTTTCGGTAAGTCCGCGGCATGAAAAAAACGCAACGTCCGCGTTATAAAATTTTAAAGTTCGCTCCGCGTCGTTTCCTATGTATGAAAAAGACTCGGGCACAATTTCCCCGCCGGTGCAAAGTGTTTTAATGCCCATCGCCGCAAGGTCTACGGCGGTTTTTGCTCCCGACGTTATAACAAATAAATTTCTGAATTTCGCAAGATGGGGCAAAAGGCAGTAGGCGCTTGTGGATGCGTCAAGCATTATTGTACTACCGTCTTTTATGTGGCAAGATGCCTTTTCGGCGATTTTTATCTTTGCTTCGCGGTTTTCAAGGTCTCTTATAAAAATGGGTATTCGCTTGTCGGGTGAGTTTGCCTTTAGGCTCACCGTTCCTCGGCGGCAGGTTACAAGTTGCTTTTCACGCATTGCAACTATGTCGCGCCGAACCGTAGGCTCGCTTATAAAAAGAACTTTGGCAAGCTCTTTTACCGTGTAATCTCTTTTCGACAAAAAATTAATGTATTCATCCTCTCGTGAGTAGAGAGCCATTCAATCACCACCTAATCAATATAATCATTATTATAATCGTTTTATGAGCATTTTGTCAATCTTTTTTTGATAATATTGATATTTTTTCGAAGGTGTTGTATACTTTAGCTAAGATAATATTTGTTTTCTTGTAGGAGGGAATTTATTATGGACAATATCAAAATCGTAACCTATAATATCAGATGCGTTTGGAAAGGCTGGACCGACGGTAAAAACGGCTTTATTCATCGCGCGGGAATGGTGTTTGAAAAAATTATGGAAGAGCTTCCCGAAGTTATTTTGTTTCAGGAAGTTGTGGAGCCTCACTACAAACTCTTAACGCGCATGTTTCCCGAATACGAGTTCTACGGCCATTTCAGAAATGAAGATTTCGGCGGAGAAGGGCTCTACACTGCAGTAAGAAAAGACAGAATACAGGTTTTGGGATACGACAGCTATTGGCTGAGTCCCACGCCCTACGTTCCGGGTTCGAGATTTGAAAATCAGAGCGAGTGCCCCAGAACATGCCTCACTTTGAAACTAAGAGACAGAAAAACAAACAAATTATTTAAGGCGATAAACGTTCACCTTGACCATATTTCCGACGAGGCGAGAATAGAGGGTATAAAGCTCCTTTTGGAAAGAGCTGGTGAAGACCTTAAAAAAGATAATTTGCCGGTTATTCTGGGTGGCGACTTTAACGCAAGACCGGAGTCGGATACGATAAAATATTGCAATTCATATGATAAATTAAAAATTTTCGACGTAACAAAAGATATAAAAACCACTTTCCACAATTACGGCGAAAAAGAAGCGAAAATAGACTACATCTATGCCACAAAAGACGTAAAAGGTGCGGTTTCGAGCGTTTATATCTGGGATGACGTAGATGAGGAAATATATCTATCCGACCATTACCCGATTTGTATGGAAATTGACATAGAAAAACTTTAAGGAGGAATTTTTATGAAAACCAATCTTAAAAGCAAAAAACACATCTGCGACCTTTGCGTTGTGGGCGGCGGGCTCGGCGGCGTTTTAACGGCGATGGCGGCGGCAAGACGCGGCGCGAGCGTTGTTTTAATGCAAGACAGACCGGTTCTCGGCGGAAATTCTTCTTCGGAGATAAGAATGTGGGTTTCCGGTGCGGGAAGCCGTGTGAGAAATCTTCAGGAAACGGGTATTATGGAAGAAATCCTTCTTGAAAACATGAACAGAAATCCCTCAAGAAATTTTTCAATATGGGATTCTGTTCTCTATGAAAAGGTGAAATTTGAAGAAAATATCACTCTTTTGCTCAACTGCGCTTGTTGCGATGCGAAAATGAACGAAAACGAAATCATTTCCGTTACGGGATTTCAGCTTACAACTTACACTTGGCATGAGGTAGAGGCGAAAATCTTTGCCGATTGCTCCGGCGACAGCATTTTGGCAGATATCACCGGTGCCGAATACATGGTGGGAAGAGAAGATAAGAAAACTTTCGGTGAGAGCATGGCGCTTGACGTTGCAGATAAGAAAACCATGGGTATGAGCCTTATGATACAAGCTCACGAAACCGACAGAAAAATTGACTTTATTCCTCCCACATGGGCATATACATTCAATACAGACGAGGAAATGAAAAATAAGCCTCACGACTGCCTTGAAAAAATAAATACCAATTTCTATTGGATAGAGCTCGGCGGCGAGCAAGACTCAATTCACGATACCGAAGAGATAAGAGACGAGCTTTTGAAAATCGCTTTCGGAGTTTGGGATCATATTAAAAACAAAGGCGACCATGGGGCGGAAAATTGGGAGCTCGACTGGATAGGATTTTTGCCCGGAAAAAGAGAGAGCAGACGTTATGTGGGCGATTATATAATGACTCAAAACGACGTTTTGGAAGGTAAAATTCCGAGTGATACCGTAGCTTACGGTGGCTGGCAGATAGATAATCACCTTCCCGGAGGATTTTGGATGGACGGCGAGGGCGGAGCTCACCTTCAAAAAGTAAGGCTCAACGAACCCTACGGAATTCCGTACAGAAGTCTTTATTCCAAAAACATAAAAAACCTTATGTTTGCCGGAAGAAACATAAGCGCATCGCACCTTGCTTTCGGTACAACGCGCGTTATGGCAACTTGCGGTGTAATAGGTCAGGCAGTGGGAACCGCGGCGGCGCTCGCTTCGGAGTATAACATAGCTCCCGCGGAGGTCTTAAATCATATAGATGAGCTCCAAGCTCGCCTTATGGAAGATGACTGCTTCTTGCCCAAGTTTAAAAGAGAAATGCCCGCTTTAACCAAAAAAGCAAAACTTGTTGCGGATTACGGCGATGCAAGCGCTCTTCAAAACGGAGTAGACAGGAAGATTTGGGGCGAAGATAACGGATATTGGGGCATGTGCAACAGGCCGATAACCTATCTTTTTGACGAAAAGGTGCACGTTTCGTCGTTTAGGCTCATTGCCGACAGCGATTTAGACCGCGAGTACACCGAAGGCAACCCCGATGCATTGAATATATCCGCAACACTCTTTAGGCGCAAAGACTACAATCACACAACATTCGGTTTCCCAAAATGTATGTTAAAGGAATTTTCAGTGGAATATTTAAATGAAAATGATGAGTGGAAAGAAGTATATTATACAAATTCAAATTATATGAGAATGATTGTCGGCGAAATAAACAAAGACACAAAGGGCATAAGATTGGTGCCTAAAAATACATATTTCTCCGCATCTCTTTGGACAACTTACGGAAGTGCCCAGGCTCATATTTTCGCTTTTGATGTAAAGTAGGAGGCACACATGGATTTTAATATTTTAAAAAAAGGTTGCCCGTGCGGCAGAGAGCACGTGAGCACCGTAGATAAGATTTTAATAGGCAAAGGCGTTATAAATGAGCTCCCCGCAGTTGTGGGCGAATACGGCGCAAAAAAAGCCTTTGTTCTTTCAGACAAAAACACCTATAAAGCCGCAGGCGAAAAGGCGATTGGCGTATTAAAAGAGGGCGGAGTGAAATACACCTCTTTTACAATAGACAGCGCCATGCCCGAACCCGACGAATACAGCGTGGGTTCTGCCGTTATGCACTTTGACACAACTTGCGATGTGATAATCGGCGTAGGATCCGGAGTTATCAACGATATAGGAAAAATTCTTTCAAGTGTTTCGGGCAAACCCTACGTGATAGTGGGCACGGCTCCCTCTATGGACGGCTACGCTTCGGCATCTTCCTCAATGACAAGAGACGGCCTCAAAGTTTCACTTTCCACGGTAAGCGCGAAAGTTATTATAGGCGATACCGACATTTTGTGCGCCGTTCCTCAAAAAATGCTTGTGTCGGGTCTTGGGGATATGCTTGCAAAGTATGTAAGTATTTGCGAATGGCGTATTTCGCACCTTATAAACGGCGAGTATTACTGCGAAGACATAGCAAATCTTGTAAGAGATGCGCTAAAGCGTTGTGTTGACAATGCCGACGGACTTTTAAAACGCGACGAAAAAGCCGTTTCCACTGTTTTCGAGGGACTTGTAATCGGAGGAGTTGCCATGGCGTTTGCGGGAGTTTCACGCCCGGCTTCGGGTGTGGAGCACTATTTGTCGCATATTTGGGATATGCGCGGCGCCGAGTTTAAAACAAACGTGGATTTTCACGGCATACAGTGCGCTATTGGCACCCTTATCGCCGCAAGGCTTTACGAAAAGATAAAGGCGGTAAAACCCGACACGGATAAAGCCAAAGCCTACGCCTCATCTTTCGACTATGGCTCGTGGAGCAAAGAGCTTCGCGAATTTTTGGGCAAAGGCGCCGAGAGCATGATAGCGCTTGAAGAAAAAGAGCAAAAATACAGCGTGGAAAGCCACGAAAAGAGAATAAAAACAATTGTCGAAAATTGGGATAAAATTCTTGAAATAGTAAACGAGGAAATCCCCGCGGCAAAAGATATAGAAAACCTTTTGGAGCGCATAGGCGCACCAAAAACGCCCGATGAAATAGGCATTTCAAGCGATATCGTGCCAATGACCTTTAAAGCTACAAAAGATATCCGCGATAAGTACGTCCTTTCAAGGCTTGCATGGGATTTGGGCGTAATTGACGAGATTATTTGACGTGTCGAAAGTCGTCATCTTAGAATATGCATCGATAAAAAGCGACGAAACATTGAACCGTTTCGTCGCTTTTGGCTTATCTTCTTATTTCAAAAATAGGTGAGGACATAATGCCCAATTCGCTCAATTGATACTCGTATGACCATTCGCTTCCCGTGTAATACCACATGTTGGGGCCGTACCAGAGGTTTTCTTTGAAGTTGTTGTGTAGGGCGTTAAAGCAGTTTGCGCGGTTTCCGAAAATCGTAAATTCCACGTCGTGCTCGCCCTCGGTTACATTGCCTACGGTTACTCTTGCAGGATCAAGCGCTATAACACCGAGGTCATTTCCGTCGAATTTTGCTTTTACAAGGGCTCCCTTGTAGTCTTTTGCAACTATGGAAAGCTCACCTGCCGGGAGATTTACCTTTGCTTTGTAGGTGAGGTTTCCGCCGTAGAAGGGCATGCCCTGGTTCGTAATCGAACCGAAGCCTATCGTTCTTTCGGGCGGTAAAATTTTCTTTTCCGTTCCGCGCACAGAAACATCAAAATCACCCAAAATAAAGAAGTTTTCAATACTTGTGCGTTTTCCTATCGGCACTTTTATCAAAAGTTCGTTGGTGCCTTTTTTAAGAGTGGGAAGCGGCGTTGTTTTTATATCGTGGTCGGTAAAGAAACCGTTTGGTGCAATTTTCACTTTTTCGCCGTTTAATATTACTTCTTCGGCTTCTTCGAATGCAAGATTGCACTTTGCTTCAATTTCGCTTTCTATCTCAAATTTGAGCCACGGGAAATTTGTTATCTCTTCGTTGGGCATTGTCCAAGGCTGAGCATCTTTTCCGTCTGCCATGGGGAAACCGAGTTCTTTCCTTATCTTTAAATCAATGCGCAAAATTTCTTCGGTGTCGTTGTAGGCTTTTCCACCGTCGAGAGAATATTTTGCCATGTCGAGAATGTATACGTTAGGCTCTTCACGCGTGTATTCCACGTTTTTCAAAATGGTGATGTCGGCAAAATGCTCTTTTTCGCTTTTTTTCGCTTCAAGGCACATTTTTGTGGGTTTTCTAAGCTGTAAAAGCAAGCTGTCGGTAGCGTTAAATGTGTATTCAACTAAAGTAATTCCGTTTTCTATTGAAAACGCAATGGGTTTGATTTCGCCGGTAATCGTGTCGTACAAAACAGGCTCGTATTCGCCGTAGATTTGAATTACCGTTTTTTGAACACTTGCGTACTCATCTTTTGAAACGTCTTTTCCATGTGCCACAAAAAGCCATTTCACGTCGCCGTCTTCTCTCATTTGATAGACAAATTCTCTTGCCAGTGATGCGCTGTCGCATCTTACGGCAACGGTGCGCTCGCTTTCCAAGCTGTTTAAAAGGGCCATTCTATTTGTTTCCACGTGAATTGATTTTTCGTAGAGCGGCTTTGCCATGTCAGAGATTTTCGCATCGACAAATTTCGGCATTCCGCCTGCAAATATGACTTTTCCACCGTTTTTAACAAATTCTTCCAAAATCTTAATTGTGGAAGAACGAAGAGTTTCACAGCCGTAAACCACAATTGCCGAGTAATCCATTTTGCCCACGGAAAGTGTGCCGCCGTCGCTTCCGCCATATTGCGAGGGGAGAAGCGCTTCGCTTACAAAGTCAAAATCTATACTTCCGAAAAGGAGATACTCAATTACGTTTTTAAAGTTGTCTTCAAGCTGCCTTCTTGCATCGCCCGAACTCTCTTCGGGGCCGAAGCGGAGCCAGTAGCTCTCTATAGGGTGAATAACGCCCACCTTTACTACGGGTTTTCCTCTTGTAAGGGCGGTGTTAAGCCTTGCAAAGTGGTTTTCAATATAGGGATATTCCTTGTACCAGGGCGATTGATAGCTTATAGATGCGGGGTAGTCTCGCTTTGCGGAGCCTTTCATGGAAACCCAGGAAAGGTGAGGAACTCTTACTGTAACTCCGAGAGCCGCCTGCCAGTCGCCTTGGAATTTGTGCCCGCGGAAGTCAAATGTCCAGTTTGTAACGCCGTAAAGCTCGGAGAGCATTGCCTCTTTTCCGTATTGATGGCACGCAGATTGCGCTTGCTTTGCGGTGTCGTATTCCGTATTGTTGCAAAGTAGGTCAATTCCGGGAATTCCGAATGAACGGTAAGCGCGCATTGCCTCGCCTACACATGTGGTTTGGCCGTGTAGAGTTTGCTCCCAAAGCACGTGCCCGGTGAGGGCGATGTTGTTTTTGTCACACCAAGCGCCGCAGTTGTCGGCAAAAGAACGCGTGAAGAGCTCCGTTACCAAGTCGTGGTAGTGGTACCTTATTTCCGACGGATTTCCGTTTGGCAAATCCCAGAATAACTCGGGAAGATTTTCCAAAAGGTCAAGATCGCATTCCTCTTTGTAGAAT
>CAZSIY010000084.1:0-6972 GCA_964606825.1 uncultured Oscillospiraceae bacterium
ATTATCCTTATCGCGGTTGTATTGCTCCAGTCCGGTAAATCTGCCGGCCTTTCAGGTTCAATCGGCGGCGGTGCCGAAACATTCTTCGGCAAAAACAAAGCAAGAACAATGGACGGTATGCTTGAAAAAGCAACAGCTGTTGTTGCAATCCTTTTCGTTGCAACTTCAATAATACTTGCTCTTTTCGTAGGAAAATAATTTATTTGCAACCCCCCGAGAAACCTAACGGCTTCTTCTCGGGGGGTTGTTATATCTTTAAAGCTCTGCCTTGATGCAGAGCTTTAAAGAGTTTTATTGTTAATTGTCGGAATTTCCGACTTTAATTTCGTTATCTTCCGTTACATAGGCAGATATCGTTGTGCCGCTCTTTGCTTCTTCTTTTAAAAGGAGCATAGCCACAGCATCTTCTATGCTGTTTTGAATTTCACGTCTTATGGGTCTTGCTCCGTAACGCGGGTTATATGCGCGCTCAATCATCTTTTCTTTTGCCTCTTTTGATATTGTAAATCTTATACTCATGCCCCTAAGCTCGGACACCATATCTTTCATCATAAGGTCGGTAATATCCATGAGCTGCTGTTTTGTAAGTTCCTTAAACTCCACAATTTCGTCAACACGATTTAAAAATTCCGGTCTAAACATCTCTTTCAGCGTTCTTGAAATGTTTACGCTCATAGCACCGTTTGACGAATTAAATCCCATTCCCGATGCGGATCCGACACTTGTGCCGGCGTTACTCGTCATGATAATAATCGTATTTTCGAAATTCACGGTTTTTCCATGAGAGTCGGTAATTCTTCCATCGTCCAAAATTTGAAGTAAAATATTGAAAACATCCGGGTGCGCTTTTTCGATTTCGTCCAAAAGAATTACGGAATACGGACGCCTGCGAACCTTTTCGGTAAGCTGTCCGCCATCGTCATAGCCGACATATCCCGGAGGAGAGCCCGTTATTTTTGCAACTGAGTGTTTCTCCATATATTCGCTCATATCAAGTCTTATAAGTGAGCGTTCGTCGTCAAATAGGCTTTGTGCAAGCGCTTTTACAAGTTCTGTCTTTCCTACGCCCGTAGGGCCTACGAAAATAAAGGAAACCGGTCTTTTTTTCGTTAATTTAAGCGTTCTGTTTCGGCGCACCGCTTTGGCAACACCACAAACGGCATTGTCCTGCCCCACTATTCTCTTATGCAGGCGCTCTTCGAGATTTAAAAGTTTTTCGCGGTCGGTTTCCGTGATATTTTGCACGGGTATTCCCGTCCAAAGCTCAATTACCTTTGCAAGGTCAGAAACGGTTACCTTGGTGTCGCGCTGGCGCTTTCTTAAATCGTCGCGCTCGCTTTCAAGACGACATTTTTCGCCTTTAAGCATAGCTATTTCTTCATATTTCGGGTCTTCGGTATTTTCTTCGAGCGCTACGAGCTTTTCGTTTGCAAGCTGAAGGTGCGCGTTTATTTCTATGATGTTTTTAGTGTACGGATTATCCATGTTGAGCCTTGATGCCGCCTCGTCGATAACATCTATCGCTTTATCAGGGAAAAATCTGTCGTTTATATATTTATCCGACAAAATCGCCGCTTCCCTTATAATTGCGTCATCAATGGTAACGTTGTGGAAATCTTCGTAGTAGTCTTTGATGCCGGAGAGAATTTCAATAGTTTCTTCAACCGAGGGTTCGTCGAGAATAACCGGCTGAAAACCTCCAAAGCGGCATCTTTTTCAATATATTTGCGGTATTCGTCAAGCGTGGTTGCGCCTATAACTTGTATTTCGCCTTTGGCGAGAGCGGGTTTTAAAATATTTGCCGCATTCATAGCACCGTCGGCATCTCCCGCGCTGACAATGGAATGAATTTCGTCTATCACAAGAATTGTATTGTCGCGGCTTGCCTCTTCTATTATATTTTTAAGTCTGCTTTCAAACTGACCGCGATACTGAGTGCCCGCAACAACTCCCGACAAATCCAGAAGATAAACCTGTGCGTTTTGAAGCCTTTCGGGCACGGAACCCTCGGCAATTTTTTGAGCAATGCCCTCGGCAACGGCTGTTTTTCCTACACCGGGAGCGCCTAAAAGTACAGGATTGTTTTTACTGCGCCTGTTTAAAATTTGTATTGCGCGGTCAATTTCTTTTTCTCTTCCCACAACCCTGTCAAGAAGTGACTGCTTAGCTTTTTCGGTAAGGTTTACTCCGAAATTATTGAGGCATTTTTTCATTTTTTGACGATTTTTCATGTCTTTTTTTATATTTTTATCTTTAATCGGTATGCGCTCGCCGTCGTTTTCGGGCGGTTCCATTATATTTCCGCCGCCAAAAATATCAGCAAAAGCGCCGTTTATATCGCCGTTTTCCAGCATGTCGCCAAAACCTTCCACAATGCCCTCAAGTTCTTCGGGATCCATGGCAAACTGCTCGGCAAGCTGATTTACCGGTGTAATGCCCGATTTTATGGCACAAGGAAGACAATATCCGTCATTTATCATTTTAGCACCGTCGGATTTACTTACAAAAACCACCGCCGGATTTTTATTGCATATAGAACATAATCTCATGCGTTTTCACCTTTCCGCAAGGCGGGAACCCCCACCGTGCATTAACGTAATATTGCTATTGTATCACAATACGCAGTGCGAATTCAATAACAATTTGTTAAATTTATCATTTTCTCATAATTTTAATGATCTTCTGCCGTTTTTTAAGAATTTTCAATAATTTTAATTTAGGTGTTGACAACAATACATCAACATACTACAATAGTCCATTGTATTTACTATTTTTTAGGGGGGGATGATAATGAATGACAACGACATTTCGGCTGAGCTTATCCAACCTTTCTTCCAAATTATGCAGTCCATGGACAACATATCCGAAAAATACGCGCAAAAAAATCATTCGTCCTTTTTGGGATGCGGGAAATTGTGCATTTGCCGAACTGGATGAAGAAAAAAAGAGAAATTATGCTTGACGTTTTTTCATCTTTTACACGTTCATTCATAAAAAAATTAAAAAGCATTTAGCCAAAGTCGACTAAATATCAGTCATCGAAGAACTTCCGACCGCAGTCGGACAGTTGAAAAGATGTCGTGTGCGCTCGGTTTGTTATTCAAATCGGCGCATTATTTATATTACGGTGGTTTATTTAATGAAAGTTATTCTGCATTTTTTTAAACCCGCACTGGAAATTGTGCGCATTAACCATATTTTTGGCATTTATCGACTGCCTTGGAGCTTTAATTATTCCCACATATGCCGCTGAAATGCTGAACATAGGCACAAGCGCAGGAGATTTTTCGTTTCTTCTTGCAACATGTGCAAAAATGCTCATTGTTTCCGCTATATCCGGCGCCGCGATGATAATAGGCTCTTATCTTCACGACGACTTAACTTCTAAAGTGGACGCTGATATGCGAAACACACTCTACAAAAAGACAATGAGCCTGTCGATTGCCGATTTTCGCACATTCGGTACGGCATCTGTTACCACAAGAACCGTATCCGACATAACCAACATTCAATTTGCCTTGGGCACATGTTTTCAAATGCTATTCCCGGTGCCCTTTATATTTGTGCTGTCACTCGTTTTGGCATTTCGAATTGATGTTGTTTTGGGAGCGATGCTACTTGTAGTTCTTACAGCAATAGGCATTATATGCGCTATAATTATGCATTCTTCCGCACCGCTTTTAAAAAACTGCAAAAAAAGCTCGAACGAATGAGCAAAGTTTTTTGGCAAACATTACCGGCGTGCGCGTAATCCGCGCTTTCAACAAGGAAAATCACGAAGAAACCAGGCTTTGCGGTGGATTTCAAAACTACGCAAGAACCGCAATTACCGTAAACAAGCGTTTTGCAATTCTCGACAACATTTCGTTTTTTGCCGTTAATGTATTTATAGTTTTGGTGTATTATTTGAGTGGAACACGCATTACCGCAAGATATTTTGAAATCGGCGACATAACCGCGATATAGAGTATGCCATGCGTTCTCTGTTTTTTATGATGATAGCGCAAGCTGTTTTCTCAGCTTAAAAGTCAGCGAACGAGATTATTCATAATAGCATTTTGCTTGGTCATATACACCTTTTTAAACGTATATGCGCCATATTGCAGTGCCGGCGTAATAGACAATCTTTTTAGCGCAATACGCTCCACTGTTAAAAACGGAACCGGATTTAAAATTGGTTGGAACAAACTCGGCGTCGGAATGTTTTCGCTTTCGGCAATGTATATCTTATTGGCGCTGTTTTACCATTTTCAAGGATATTTAATGGCAAGTGTTGCCGAAAAACTAATTTTAACCTTGTGCGAAAAAATAAGCCGCAAATTAAACAAACTGCCACTTAGTTTCTTTGACGGGAACAAAGCGTGAGAAATATTAAGCCGCGTTACAAGCGACCTTGACAAAGTTTCGGAAACACTTCAAACAGGCCTTTTAAAACTTATTACCTCAATAGGTACAATTGTAGGTTAGCTGGTATTTATGGCGTATTACAGCCCGTTTCTCACGATTATATTTATTGCTTTTGCGCAAATAAGCCTGTACGTTACAAAAATTATTTCTCAAAAAAATCTCGAGTATTCCGCAAAAAGGCAGGAAGATCTCGCATATCTTACGGGAATTGCAGAGGAATACTACACCGGACGCGACGTTATACGCGCCTACAACCACGAAGATGAAAGCATAAAAGCCATTGAACACGCGTTAACCGAACTTCAAGCAACGACAAAGAAAACCGATTTTTTTGCAAAACTGCGTAAATCTTTTGATAAGATTTTTGTCAAGAGTATCTCAAGGGGTTATAATGCTTATTGCCTGCTCCAAAATGCTCAAAGGCTCAATGAGTGTGGGCGTTGTTCAGGCGTTTTTCCAATATATCAATTTGGCGGCACTGTTGCGCAAAACATTGCATGCGGAAAAACCGATGCAACTTTTGAAGAAATATAAGCGGCGGCAAAAGTAGATTATTTTATACGCACAATGCCAAAAGACTACGACACCGTGCTCGACAGCGAAGCCGGTAACCTATCCGTCGGTCAAAGACAGCTCACAACCATAGCGCGTATTCTTGTGCAACCCTCCGGTTATCATTCTCGACGAAGCTACGTCCAGCGTTGATACGCGAACGGAAGTTGAAATAAGCAAAGTAACGAAAAAACTTATGAAAGGAAGAACGAGTTTTGTTATTGCACACCGTTTATCCACCATAAGAAATGCCGACATCATTCTTTTCATGGAAAACGGAAACATAATTGAACAAGGGAGCCATAAGGAACTTCTTGAGAAAAAAGGCGCATATTCGGCACTTCATTACAGCCAATTTGCATAAAACAGAGGTGTAAACTTTTACGGTTTACACCCCGTTTTCTATCCTCTTTTTAGCATCGCTCCGAAAAAAGCGCAAATTGCAAATGCCACGATATTTGCGGCAACGATTGTAGAGCCCACCGGTGTTTCCCACAAAACGGCAACCATAATTCCCACCACCGCGCACACTACCGAAACCGTGGCTGAGCAAGCAATTACCGACTTAAAACTTTTAAAAATCCGCATAGCGGAAAGCGCCGGAAATATTATGAGCGCCGAAATAAGCAAAGAACCTACAAGGTTCATCGCAAGCACTATTATAACAGCAACAATCACAGCTATAATCATGTTGTACATTTTCGCATTGGTGCCGGTTGCCTGTGCAAAATTTTCGTCAAACGTAACGGCGAAAATCCTGTTGTAAAAGCAAAAGAACAGCACACAAACCACTAACGAAAACACAATACTAACCCATACTTCCGCCTTTGAAAGGGTTAAAATCGACACCGAGCCAAAAAGTGTAGAGCACACGTCGCCCGAAACGTTCGCCGATGTGGAAAACAAATTCAAAAGCAAATATCCCACCGCGAGCGCCCCCACAGAGAGCATGGCAATTGCAGCATCTCCTTTAACTTTTCTTCCGTTTGCGCCGCTTAAAAGAAGAATAGCGCATATTACGGTTACAGGCATTACAACTAAGGTATCACTTGAAATTTTCAAAACCGTTGCAATCGCCATTGCACCAAACGCCACGTGCGACAATCCATCGCCGATAAAAGAAAGGCGCTTTAAAACAAGCGTAACGCCGAACAGCGAAGAGCAAAGTGCAATCAAAACTCCAACCGCAAGCGCGTAACAAACAAACGGATATTGAAAATAAAAAATCGCTTTATCAACTATCTCTGCCATACGTTACACCTCTTTTCCCGAAACAAATTTCTTGCCTGTATCGCTTTTTAAATAATCTTCCACGCTTTCAAAAAATATGGGATTTTTTTCCATATGCAATATACTTTTTGCATATTTTACAGCCGCATTCACATCGTGCGACACCATAACGACCGTCATTCCGTCTTCACTGTTTAATTTTCTGATAATTGCATACATTTCGGACGTCGCTACCGGGTCAAGACACGAAACAGGCTCATCAAGAACCAAAAAACGCCCCGCAGCGCAAAGAGCGCGCGCAAGAAGCACTCGTTGCTGTTGGCCGCCGGAAAGTTCGCGATAACACCGTTTTTTCAGGTTTTCTATACCCAATTTTTTCATATTCTTTAAGGCAAGAGTTTTTTCTTTTTTACCATAAAAAGGTTTGAATTTGCATTTATTTAGGCATCCCGAGATAACAACCTCTTCCACCGATGCCGGGAAATCTTTTTGCATCTCGTTTTGCTGCGGCAAATAACCTATTTCGCTTTTATCAAATCCGTCACAAAATTGAAATTCGCCACAAAGTGGAGCGGTGAGCGAGAGCATCGCCTTTACAAGTGTGCTCTTACCTGCACCGTTTTCGCCCACAATACAAAGGTAATCACCGCTGTCTATTTTAAAATTCAAATTACTTGCCACTGCCGCGCCATCATAGCCGAGAGAAACGTTTTTACATATAAATTGTGTCATAGTTACTCACTCCCCGAGAGCCTTTTTTAAAACTTCAAGATTGCCCTCACA
>CAZSIY010000085.1:0-6744 GCA_964606825.1 uncultured Oscillospiraceae bacterium
CTCCATATTCCGATAGAGGCAAAGCGCGTTGTGTTCCTTATTCAAACGGACAAGGCCTCTGATTTTTCCGTGCGTGAATTAATAGAAGGAATGTTCCCCAATAAGCAAAACGACTTTATAGTAAACGTAGACGAAAACAACGTTGCCCTCGTAAAAGAGCTCGAAAGCGAACTTCCGCTTTCCGAACTTCAAAACATGGCAAAAGGCATTTGTGACAACATAAGCACCGAAATCATGCTCAAAGCTAATGTGGGCATAGGTACCGTTGTTAAAAATGTAAAAGAAATAGCTCGCTCTTTCAAAGAAGCGCGTGTTGCACTTGAAGTGGGCAAAGTATTTGAAGACGAAAAGAACATTTTGAGTTACGAAGACCTCGGCATCGGCAGACTTATCTACCAGCTTCCCACAACTCTTTGCGAACTTTTCCTCACGGAAGTGTTTAAAAAAGGTTCAATAGACGAGCTCGACCAGGAAATAATCTTCACAATTCAAAAATTCTTCGAAAACAACTTAAACGTTTCCGAAACTTCCCGTCAGCTCTACGTTCACAGAAATACTTTGGTTTACAGACTTGATAAAATCCAGAAAATAACAGGTTTGGATCTCCGTATTTTTGACCACGCAATCGTGTTTAAAGTTGCGATGATGGTTAATAAATACTTAAAATCCAACACAATGAGAATTTAGGAGTTTTACCGGTGATTGAATTTGAAAATGTTTCAAAAACGTATGAAAACGGTTTTCCGGCTTTAAAAGGCATATCTTTTACCATTGAAAAAGGCGAGTTTGTCTTTTTGGTTGGCAGTAGTGCCGCAGGTAAGTCCACCATAATCAAGCTTATAATGCGCGAAACGGACGTTACAAGCGGAAACATATATATAAACGGCATAGACGTTTGCGATTTAAAACGCAGGGAAATTCCGTATTTTAGGCGCACAATAGGTGTTGTGTTTCAAGATTTTCGCCTCTTGCCGAACAAAACCGTTCAGGAAAACGTTGCATATGCAATGGAAATCGTAGGCGCTTCAAGCCGCGATATAAGGAGAAACGTGCCCAATGTTTTAAGCCAGGTGGGCCTTTCTCACAAAGCGAAAATGTATCCCAACCAGCTCTCCGGCGGCGAACAGCAGAGGGTTGCGATAGCGCGCGCTATTGTAAATAATCCCGTTGTTTTAATTGCCGACGAACCCACGGGCAATCTCGACCCCGATACCGCTATGGAAATTATGGGCATATTGGAAGACATAAATCGCCGCGGAACCACCGTCGTTATGGCGACTCACGCGGAAAATATAGTAAATAAAATGCAAAAAAGGGTAATCGTTGTCGAAAAAGGCACCATTGCTCGCGATGAAGAGAAGGGTGGTTACACAAATGTGGATTAGAAATCTCCGCAGGTTTATCGCGGAAGCCCTCTCGGGAATGGTTAAAAACGGCCTTATGACGATCGCATCAATCGTGGTTGTTACCTCGTGCCTGTTTATATTCGGAGTGTTTATGGCAGTTACCTTAAATGTAAACCACATAGGCGAGCAGATAGCAAATTCTTGCCAAATCCAGGTATATATTACAAATGAGGCGAAATATGGCGGCCAAATTCAGGAAATATCCGATAAAATAAAGAAAATTTCCCACGTGGAAAAGGTTTCTTTCGAAACGGGTGAAAAAACTTTCAAAGACTTTAAGAAAGGCCTTTCCGACGACGAAAAGAAGTCTTTTGCAGGTCTTCCCGACGATGTCGTGTCCGACTCTTTTAAAATCAACCTTGACGATATCTCCTACACAAGTCAAGTTGCCGAAAAGCTCGGCAAAATAGATGGCGTGGAGAGCGTTGAAAACAGGCAGGATATAGTAAACATAGTAAACAGAGCCACCAAAGTTATAAAAAGAGCTTCAATGTGGCTTGTGCTTGTGTTCATGCTCATAAGTATCTTCATAATATCAAACACGGTGAAACTCACCGTCCATAACAGGCGAAAAGAGATAAATATTATGAAGTACGTCGGCGCAACCGACTCCTACATCAGGTGGCCTTTTATCATAGAGGGCATATTTGCCGGCATAATTTCCGCGGCAATAGCCTTTGCGGTTACCGATTCGAGCTACGTTGCAATATTAAATCTTATGGACAGCACCGTGTCGTCTGTTACGGTGGATATTTTGAGCTTCGGCGAAATTTGGAAAACAATCGCTTGCTCTTACCTTGTTCTCGGCGCGGCAATAGGCGCTTTGGGTAGCGCGTTTTCCATAAGAAAATATCTCAAAGTGTAATACCATTTCTGTTGTTTGCTTTTTAAGGAGGAACTTATGCGAAATAAATTGTTTATCCGAGCTATGGCAATAGTTGCCCTTGTGGCGTTTGTCACTTTGTCGCTTATTACGGCGCTTCCCGCGTTTACCGCAAGCGCAAAAACGGCTCAGGAAAAATTAAACGAGTCCGTAAAACAGCAGGACGAACTCAAAGGAAAAATAAAAAATGCAAAAGAGCAAAAGTCATCAACTCTTGCTCAAAAACAGGCGCTCGACCAAGAAATTACGGGCTTGCAGTCGAAAATCGACAAACTTTCAAGCCAAATAAGCGCGTCGAACACCAAAATCGAAAATAAACAGGCAGAGCTTACAAAAGCTCAAAAAGAAAGCGAAGAGCAGTACGAAGCATATTACGACCGCGCGAAAATGCTCATTCAAAGAGGCTCCATAACCTACCTTGAAGTGCTTTTGAAGGCGGAGTCTTTCAGCGACTTGCTCTCCAGAATTAATATAGTAAAGCAAATCGCAAAATATGACAATAATCGATTAAACGAGCTTAAAAAAATCGAGGAGCAAATAGCGGCTGTAAAAAAAGAGCTTGAAGCCGAAAAAAGCACCCTCGTTGCCCTAAAGAGCGAAAATGACAGCCAAATGTCCGCGCTTAAATCAAAGCAGGCTCAAAGCCAAAAGCTCATAGATACCTTGTCGTCTAATATAAACGATTACGAAGCGGCTTTAAAAGCTCAGGAAAAAGCCGAAGCGGCGGCGCGCGAAGAGATCAAACGCCTCACTCAAACAACGTCATCTCAAAGCAGAGTCTTTGTGGGCGGCGTGTTTGCATGGCCGAGCGTTTCTTCTGTAATTACCTCGCCTTACGGCACCCGAACCCACCCGATTACAGGTAGGGTAAAAAGTCACACCGGCGTTGATATCGGTGCAGCAAGCGGCACGGCGATTTACGCCGCAAACTCGGGCACGGTGCTCGTTGCCGGTTGGAACAGCGGCGGTTACGGAAACTATGTTGTTGTAGACCACGGCGGCGGCATAACCACGCTTTATGCTCATTGCAGTTCCCTTTGCGTTTCCGCAGGTCAAACCGTTACAAAAGGCCAGGTTATCGCAAAAGTAGGCTCTACCGGTATGTCAAACGGCCCGCATTTGCACTTTGAAGTGCTTAAAAACGGCGTCCATACAAACCCAATGGCATATTTTAACTAAAAAACCGTATTATAAAAGAGGCTGTAAAAAAGCAAGGCGTTTGCCCCGCAAGCTTTTTACAGCTCCTTTTGCATTTTTCTATTTTAAATCTTCAATTTCAAAGGGGTTGTTTTTATGTATAGTAAAAGGAAAGTCGCGCTTATGGTGTTTGTTACGTTTTTAATCACCACTGCGGCATATACGGCGGCATATACTTTTGTGCCCGCGTTCGGCGGCTCTCTTGCCAATATAAGAAAAACGCTTGAAAACGAATTTGACAACAGCGCAAGCGCAAAAATTTGCGAAATAAGCGATTATGTTGACGATTATTACATCGGCGAGTACGACAAGGAAGAAATGGCGGATAACGCCGCTGCTTTTTACGTTGCCACCCTCGACGACCCATACAGCGAGTATATTTCCAAAAAAGATTATAAAGATATGCTCGAACAGCTAACGGGAGATTACACGGGCATAGGTGTTGAAGTGTATCTTGATAGCGACGGCCTCATCACTGTTATGAACGTGTTTGAAAACGCCCCCGCGGCAAAGGCGGGCATAGTTCCCGGCGATAAATTTACCCACGTAGGCGATATAAAGGTAAGCGCCGAAACATACGAAGATGCCGTAAACAAAATGAAAGGCAAGGACGAAAAAGATACGGGAAAAGTTTCCGTAAAAGTGCTTCGTGACGGCAAGGAGCTCAGCTTTGAAATGAAACGCGCCGCCGTTGTAAACCAAACCGTGCAAACAAAAATGCTTACCGATGATATTGGCTATATAAGAATTTCACAGTTTGACCGCACCACAGGTGACGATTTCGACCGCCTTGCCGACCTCTTGCTTGCCGATGGTGCAAAATCTTTTGTAATTGATTTAAGGTCAAATCCCGGCGGTGTGCTCGACGGAGTAATTGCCGTTGCCGATAAAATTTTGGGCGAGTGCAAAATTATGACCGTGAAAGATAAGTCGGGCGAGGAAGTGGTTTACCATTCTGACAAAAACGAAATGGATTACCCCATGTGTGTGCTTATAAATGGTTCCAGCGCAAGTGCTTCCGAGGTTTTGGCAGGCGCAATGCGCGATAATAAAAAGGCTACTTTGATAGGCGAAAAAAGCTACGGAAAAGGCGTTGTGCAAACCGTTTTAAACCTTTCCGACGGAAGTGCCGTAAAACTTACCACGGCAAAATATTTCACCCCGAGCGGAGAGTGTATTCACGAAAAGGGCATATCTCCGGATATAGAAGTGAAAATGACGTCAAATAAACCCGTTGCCGCACTTGACTTTGAACAGGACGTTCAGCTCCAAAAAGCGGTTGAGGTTTTAAAGAAAAAGTAGGGAATAAGAACCCTCTCGGATATACCAACAAGTGAGCATAAGGTTACCTTGTGTAAAGCAATACTGTCAACTTAAGAAAATGCGTTTTCTGAGCCAACGCTAAAATCATAAACTTTGAAATGTGAGAAACAAAAAAGCCTTCCCCTCAAGAGGAAGCCTTAAAAATTTTTCCCTAACTTGACAAAGTCATAAACTTTGAAAATCTTTTTCGGCTTAAGCTGACAGTATTGTTTGTGTAAGGGGAGCTGGCACTAAGCGACTGAGGGGATAAGCACCAACCGACTTATGGATACCCCCAACAACCCCACCCAAAACAAAAAGGAGACTACAATGAAAATAATAACCCTAAGCCGCGAATTCGGAAGCGGAGGCAGAGAACTCGGCAAAAGGCTTGCCGAAGAAATGGGATTTACCTACTACGACCGCGAAATAATCGCCGCAATTGCCAAAGAAAGCGGCAAAAACGAAAACTACGTGGCAAATACCTTAGACCACGCCTTTGTAAAAGCCTTTCCCTTTACCTTTAAAAACTCATTTGCGGCAAATGCGGCAAACTTTTCGAGTTCCACAGAGCTCCTTGTAGCTCAAAAAAAGTAATACGCGTCATTGCGGAAAAAGGCGAAAACTTTGTAATAGTCGGCCGTAACGCCGATATAATGCTTTGCGATTATAACCCTTTTAACATCTTTGTTTTTGCAGACAAAGAGCATAAAATGAAGCGCTGTATGGCTCATGATAACAACACTTCCACCGAAAAGGAAATTGAAAAATTTATGAAAAATATAGATGCTTCCCGCGCCAGAACTCGCGAAGTTCTCTCGGGCGATACCTGGGGCGCGAAGGAAAATTATCATATCACGGTAAATACAAGCGGCCGCAAAATACAAGACCTCGTCTTGCCCGTAAAGGCGTTTGCCGACAGCTTTTTCGGAGGAAACGAATGAACATACAACTTTCAGACCATTTCAGCTATAAAAAAATGCTTCGCTTCACCTTGCCGTCGATAGTAATGCTTATATTTACTTCGATATACGGCGTGGTGGACGGATTTTTTGTTTCGAATATCGTGGGCAAAACACCATTTGCCGCAGTGAATTTCATTATGCCCGTGCTTATGATTTTGGGTTCCGTGGGATTTATGTTCGGCGCGGGCGGCAGTGCCCTTATCGCCAAAACCATGGGCGAAGGCGATAATAAGAAAGCAAGGGAGATTTTTTCTCTCTTTGTGTATGTTACCGCCGTTTGCGGAGCTTTGATAAGTGTTTTGGCATTTGTGTTTATCTGCCCGATTGCAAAAGCGCTCGGAGCCGACGGGCAAATGCTCTCCGATTGCGTGCTCTACGCTAAAATAATCATCGCCGCGCTCCCGTTTTACATGCTTCAGTTTGAGTTTCAAACGTTTTTCATCACTGCCGAAAAACCCCACCTTGGCCTTGTGGTAACTGTGTTTTCGGGAGTTACAAACATGGTTCTCGATTGGCTCTTTATGGCGGTTTTTAAATGGGGTCTTGCCGGTGCGGCTTTTGCCACGGCAACAAGCCAGGTTGTGGGTGGAGTTGTGCCCCTGGTGTACTTTGCTTTGCCGAACGACAGCCTTTTAAAACTCACAAAAACAAAATTCGACGGAAAAGCTCTTTTAAAGGCGTGCACAAACGGCTCTTCCGAGCTTATGTCCAATATTTCAATGTCTGTTGTGGGCATGCTCTATAACATTCAGCTTATGAAATATGCCGGCGAAAACGGCATTGCTGCATACGGCGTTTTGATGTATGTAAATATGATTTTCGTTTCGGCGTTTTTGGGTTATTCCACGGGTATCGCGCCCGTTATCGGCTATCATTACGGCGCCGAAAATCAAAAGGAGTTAAAAGGCCTTTTGAAAAAAAGCCTCGTGATTACCGCGGTTTTTGCGCTTTGCATGTTCGCTTTTTCCGAGCTTTGTGCATACCCGCTTTC
>CAZSIY010000086.1:0-6626 GCA_964606825.1 uncultured Oscillospiraceae bacterium
AAAGTATACATAATAGTTATTATAAGGCATTTACAAATGAAATTTTATATGGTAAAATATAGTAAATACTATAAATTACCTAAAGTCACTATGCGAAAAGAGGTAAAATCAAACGAAATTAAGAGGTTTTTGTTATGGAAACGGATTTATTGTCAAAAAGAACATGTTGTTTTACCGGCCATCGGCCGCAAAAAATGAGCTACACAAAAGAGCAGGTTGTGCCGCAACTTGAAAAAGCGATTGACGAAGCAATCGCAGACGGTATTGAAACCTTTGTTACCGGTATGGCGGCGGGAACGGACATTTGGGCGGCAGATATCATTCTTAAAAGAAAAAGAGAAAAAAAGAACGTAAATCTTATTTGCGCCGTTCCGCACCCGGGGTTTGAAAATTTTCGCGCTAAATCGGAAAGAGCACACTACAAGGAAATTTTAAAGGAGTCGGATTTTGTTCACCTCGTAAACAGCTATTATTATGCCGGTTGCTATCAGGTGAGAAATTGCTGGATGGTGAATAATTCCGAGCGCGTTATTGCTGTGTTCGACGGCAGTAAAGGCGGCACAAAAAATACCTTGATGTACGCAAAAAGGCGCGGCGTAGACATTGTAAACACGGCGCTGTGGATTAGCTCATTGTAAACCTTTTGCGCTTACAGCGGGGCTTTTCCCGCCTTTATAAATGCGCCTTTATTGTATCACTTTCGCATGAAATTGTAAAGTCTTGGCACACTTATAATGAAAATTTTCGAAAAATGAGTAGCATATTGTTGACAAACCTACAAGTTTTCAAAAAATCTTTCAAAAAAATATTTGACAAAACAAAAAAAGTAATGTATAATAAACCAGTGTGCATTTGCACACCCCTTGCTCCGAATATGTTTCGGGGCCAAAGTCCAAGAGGAGGTGAACACAATGGAAAATGTTAAGAACAAATACGAAACCATTTTTGTTGTTGACGCAGCTTTAGCTGAAGATCAGATCAATGCAATCGTAGAAAAGTTCAAAGCTCTTATCGATGCAAACGCTACTACCGAGTCGGTAGACGTTTGGGGCAAGAGAAGACTGGCATATCCGATTGATTACAAAACAGAGGGATACTATGTTTTGGTAAACTTCGAGAGCCAGGCTGAATTTATTGCCGAGCTTGAAAGAATTTATAACATCACTGACGGTATTTTAAGAACAATTGTTGTAAGAAAATAGTAAAGGCCGGTGTTATTTGTGAACAAAGCTATTTTGGTGGGTCGTCTTACCAGAGACCCGGAGCTTAGAACCACTTCGAGCGGTGTGAGCGTTTGCCGTTTTACGGTTGCCGTAAACAGACGTTTTAAAAACGCCGAAGGCGGTTACGATGCGGATTTTATCAACTGCGTTGCATGGCGCCAACAAGCGGAATTTCTTTCTAGATTTTTCGCTAAAGGTCGCATGGTAGGTCTTGCGGGATCTATCCAGACAAGCAGTTACGACAAAGACGGACAGAGAGTTTACGTTACGGAAGTTGTGGCAGATGAGATAAGCTTTGTGGACAGCAAGTCCACGGCGGATTCTTCTCAGAGTGCGGCTCCTTCTTCGAACAACTCAGCTTCAAAGCCCGAGTCGTTCGGCGCGGCAGACGGATTTATTCCCATGCCGGCAGATGACGATCTTCCGTTCTGATTTTTCGACAATAACAAAAGGAGGTTTGAACCTGGCTGAAGAAAGACAGTACCACAGAAAGCCCAAGAAGAAAGTTTGTGCTTTTTGCGTAGATAAAGTAAGCGAAATCGATTATAAAGATGTTGCAAAGCTTAGAAGATACGTATCCGAAAGAGCTAAAATTCTTCCCAGAAGAATAAGCGGAAACTGCGCTAAACACCAGAGACAGCTTACAGTTGCCATAAAGAGAGCAAGGCACATCGCTCTTCTCCCTTACACAGCAGACTGATTTGGGATAAATTTTCGAGTGAAATCGCACGCGGTTTCACTCTTTTTTTATCGATTTTTTTGTAAAACGCCCGAATTTACGGCTTTTTTGCCGCTTTCGGGCATTTTTGTTGTTATTTGCCACCAAAAAATAATGATTTTTTGTTGACTCGGTGCGATAAATGGGATATAATTATAATGTTTGGGTTTAGTCCTAAAATTTTCCGAAAGGAGAAACCGTTTTGAATATAAATATCAACGGAATGAATATAAATTACATATGCGAGGGTAGCGGCGAAACCGTGGTCCTTTTGCATGGGTGGGGTTCGAATATCACACTTTTCGCGAGTATGACGGAACTTCTTAAAACAAAATATCGTGTAATTGCGCCCGATATGCCGGGTTTCGGTCAAAGCGACGAACCGCCCGAGCCATGGTGCGTTGACGATTACGTGGATTTTGTAATCGAATTTTTAAAACAGTTTGACGTAAAAAGCGCGGTGCTTCTCGGCCATTCATTCGGTGGAAGAGTAATAATCAAAATGTTTAACCGCGAAAATCTTCCTTTTAAAATCACCAAGGTTATCCTTGCAGACAGCGCGGGAGTGCTCCCTAAAAAGACATTTAAACAAAAAGCGAAAATTCGCGCGTTTAAATGCGGAAAAAAATTTCTCGGTTTAAAACCCGTAAAGTCGCTTTTTCCCGATGCACTTGAAAATCTGCGTTCAAAAAGCGGTTCTGCCGATTATAACGCGGCATCGCCCGTTATGCGCCAAACCCTTGTAAAAGCGGTAAACGAGGACCTTACGCCTATTTTTCCAAAAGTTTTAGCGCCCACGCTTTTAATATGGGGCAAAGATGACACGGCAACCCCGGTATCAGATGCCGAACTTATGGAAAGAATGATGCCCGATGCGGGAAAAGTGGTGTTTGAAAATTGCGGCCACTATTCGTTTATAGACAGGCAATACGAGTTTAACCGCGTACTTGCTTCGTTTATGAACATATGAAATATCTGAAAGGAATTTTAACTATGGATATCTTTTTAAATACGCTCTGCGCCTTGTGTGCCCTTGCGGCAATTGCAGTGTCGTCGGTGAAGTTTATGCACTTTTTTCAGCTCAATTCCTATCGCGCGACTCTTCAAACAAAATGGCTCAAATCAAATCCCACAAAGGCTTTGCCGAATGTGATTTTCGGTGTTGCGGGTGTTTTGATATCCCTTTCCAATGGGATATTCGCCAAAATCGCATTTTGTGCGGTAATGCTCATCGGAGCGCTGTTTTCAGCTCCTAAAAAGGCAAAAAAACCGCTTGTGTACACCCCGAGAGTTCGCCGTATGTTTGTAACTTTTGCCGTGTTGTTGGCTGTTTTAACCTATCTTTCGGCAAAATTCGGCTTTTTTGTGCTTGCCGCCGCCTTTGCCATCGTTCCGTTTGTGATTATCGCGGCAAACTTCATAAATATGCCCGTTGAAAAATCCATAAACCGCCACTATGTAAATGATGCAAAAAGGCTTCTTAAAAGCTCAAACGCAAAGGTTATAGGAATAACCGGAAGTTACGGCAAAACAAGTGTTAAATACTACCTTTCAACTCTTTTAAAGGCAAAGTACAACGTGCTTATGACTCCCGAAAGCTACAATACCCCCATGGGCATTGTGAAAACAATTCGCGGCGAATTAAATGCGCTTCACGAAATCTTCGTTTGCGAAATGGGCGCGAAAAGAGTGGGCGAAATAAAGGAAATATGCGATATTGTTCACCCCGATATGGGAATTATCACCTCGGTGGGCCCTCAGCACCTGGAAACTTTCAAAAGCATTGAAAACGTGAAAAAAACGAAGTTCGAGCTTGCCGATGCTGTGGAAGAAAAGGGCGGCGCGTTGTTTTTAAACGGCGACGACGAAAATATCTTGTCGCATAAAGGAAAAAGATCTTGCACCACTTACAGCATAAACGGCAAAGGCGACTATAACGCAGAGGTTTTGAGTGTGTCGGAAAATGGCACCGAATTTACCTTAAATTCGCCAAATGGTGAAAAAGCGCGCTTTACCACTCGCCTCATAGGCTCTCATAACGTGCTCAATATTGCGGGCGCGGCGGCTGTAGCTCATAGCCTCGGAGTGGATTTTCCCGCTCTCGGCGCGCAAATCAAAAAGCTTAAATCCGTCCCGCATCGCTTGGAGCTCATAAACCGCGGAAATGATATTATAATAGACGATGCCTACAACTCAAACCCCAGCGGCACAAAAGCGGCTCTTGAAACCCTCGCGTACTTTGACGGCGTAAAAATTTTGCTTACGCCCGGAATGGTGGAACTCGGAGAAAAACAGGAAGAGCTTAATTTCGAATTTGGAAAAAACGCCGCAAAAGTGTGCGATTTTTGTATAACGGTGGGCAAGAAACAAACCGAAAGCATAGTAAAAGGCCTTGAAAGCGCAGGCTTTAACAGCGAAAAAGTGTATGTTGCGCCGGATTTAAACGACGCCATAGCTTATGCTTACGCGCTAAATACCCACGGTGTAAGAAAAATAATACTTCTGGAAAATGACCTTCCGGATAACTATTGAGGTGAATTGTTATGAAAATAAAAATAGCTGTACTTTTCGGCGGAAAGAGCGTCGAACATGAAATTTCGATTATTTCCGCAGTTCAGGCAATGAGGAGTATGAACCGCGAAAAATATGATGTTGTTCCCGTGTACATCACAAAGTCAAACGAAATGTACACAGGCGAAACCCTTGAGAAAATCGAGGAATATTCAAACATAAAGGGCCTCCTTTCAAAGTGCCGCCGCGTTACTTTTGAAACCGACGGTAAGCGCACAAACCTTGTAAAGTGCAAATGCAAACTCTTCGAAAATAGATTGATAAGCGAAATTGATCTCGCTTTCCCAATTGTTCATGGCACAAATTGCGAAGACGGCACCTTGCACGGTTATCTTAAAATGATGAATTTGCCCTTGGTAGGATGCGATGTTACGGCATCTGCCCTCGGTATGGACAAATACTATATGAAAACCGTGTTTAAAGATAACGGTATTCCCGTGCTTGACTGCAAGTGCTTTACGCTTAAAGAATATGAGATTTCAAGCGAAAAAGTTGCAAACGACATAGAGAGCGCGGTGAGTTATCCTGTGATTGTAAAACCTGTAAATCTCGGCTCAAGCGTCGGAATAAAGAAAGCATCAAACAGGCAGGAACTTGACGATGCCCTTGAAAACGCTTTTAACTTCGCAAATAAAATTCTTGTCGAGAGAGCCGTTGAAAATCTAAAGGAAATTAACTGCTCTGTTCTCGGAGATTGCGACGATGCGGAAGCGAGTGAATGTGAAGAACCCGTAAATTCCGACAAAATTTTGAGCTATGAGGATAAATATATCGGCGGCGCAAAAGGTTCGGCAAAGGGCGGCGCAAAAGGCGGATCTAAGGGAATGGCAAGCCTCAAACGAAAAATTCCCGCCGATATAACCGCCGAGCAACGCGAATACATACGCACCCTTGCGGTAAATGCGTTTAAATGCCTCGGTTGCAACGGCGTTGTAAGAATAGATTTTATGATGGACCAAAAATCGGGCGAGATATTTTTAAATGAGATAAACACTATCCCCGGTTCGCTTTCTTTCTATCTTTGGGAGCCTTTGGGCGTTAAATACCCCGAACTTTTGGACAGAATGATAAGCCTGGCACTAAAGCGCAACCGCGAGCAAGCGGAAATATCTTATGCGTTTGACACAAACGTGCTCGAAGGCATGAGCTTCGGCGGCGCAAAAGGTTCTAAAATGTAAGTTATCAACTCAAAAAGCGAGGATTTACGGCATGTTTAAAAATTTTTTCAAGAAAATTGTATGCGCACTTGTCTGCGCGGCACTGCTTTGCGTATCGGTAGGGTGCGAAAAGACCCGAAAATACAACCTTAAAGACGGAAGCACCGTCACGCTTAAAGGAGATAAAATAAAATATAAGATAAAACAGGAGGACGGAAAAATGATTTCTGAAAACAGCGAGAATGTAAAGGTAAAAGTTGAAATGGAAAGCGGTGATGTGTTTGTGTTGGAGCTCTATCCCCAATACGCGCCCGTTACCGTTGAAAACTTTTTAAATCTTGTGGACGACGGATTTTACGATGGACTCACATTCCACCGCATAATCCCCGGCTTTGTGGCACAAGGCGGCGACCCCGAGGGCACCGGAATGGGTGGCTCGGGAGAGAATATAAAGGGCGAATTTGCAAGCAACGGATTTGCGGCAAACACGCTTAAACACGAGCGCGGAGCGGTTTCCATGGCGCGTGCTATGGATAAAGACAGCGCAAGCAGTCAGTTCTTTATTTGTCTTGAAGACGTAGATTATTTGGACGGCGACTACGCCGCTTTCGGAAAAGTTGTTTGCGGCATGGAAAATGTAGACAAGCTTGCCGAGGTTGCAACCGACGCCGCTGACAAGCCTCTTTCACCGGTTGTTATGAATACACTGAGTATTATAACTGACGAAGAGTTCGAAAATTTGGACAAATAGTAAAAATCACCAATATGTTTTAACAGATTTTTTACAAAATTATGTTAATTTTTTGTCATAACGTATTGCATATTTTTGCATTTTATAGTAAAATATAGGCATAGGTAAAAATTTTTATTTTTATATATTTCAAGGAGGTAGTTTTAAAATGGCAGTAAAAGTTGCTATTAATGGTTTCGGCCGTATCGGTCGTCTTGCATTCAGAC
>CAZSIY010000087.1:0-6609 GCA_964606825.1 uncultured Oscillospiraceae bacterium
CACCGAAGAAACAATGTTCACTATTTGAATGGGTTTTACATATGCATTCATAATATCAAGCGCAGACTTAACTATTGAAAAGTCAACAGCCGCAAGCGGTGTATTTCTGTATGTTAAAATTACGCTGTTTGTAACGCCGAGAGCCGTCCAAAGCATTACAACAAGCGATAATAGAAAATATCTCCTTCTAAAAAGCAAACAAGGCGACATAGTAACCAAAATAATCGCAAAGTTAGACATGAAATATCTAACGTGGTATATCATAAAACTAAATCCCGCTTTTATCGAATGACGGCTCAAAATCTCGATAAGCAACGTAAGTATAAACGATATTACCACGCATATGAGAATTTGGTTTTTATATACTTTTTCAAGAGTATTTTTAAGCTTTTCGTTCATGTGATGTATGCCTCCGTATTTGAAATAACTAAGTAATAAAATCACTTTAGATATTGTACCATAAAATCACAATCAAGTCAATTTTTTAACACAAATTTAATTACAAATCAACCTCTTAATTGCTTTTTATTTTACAGAACCGAAAATCGCATCAATTTAGTTTACATATTTTAATTACGGTAAATTATTTTCTTGAAAATCAATCCTCACAAAGCAATGTTTTTGAAAAATATGAATAAAACGTAAATTACCTCAAATTTTTCGCTTTTTTTCTTGCAAATATTTTCCGCAAGTGGTATAATAACATGATATGTATTATAACTTTAGGTGGTGTCGCAAATGGAAACAAAACAAACAAAAACGCTCTTTTTATCTCTGTTGCTATACGCGTTTTTTATACTCGTGGCAACTCTTGCGGCATATGACAGCGGCATTGCAACTTTGGTGTGCATTATTGTACCGCCGATTTTCGCCTACATGGCCTTTAAAAACGACATTTTTGCAACACTCTTTTCCGCCTCTGCGGCAATTATTTTTAACATAACAGTTTCACTTATTACAGAGAAAAGCATTTTTACACGGTTTTCGGCAATTGCCGTTTTCGCAGTACTACCGGGAACCGTGTGTGGTTTGGCTATGAATAGGAAATTTAAGGCTTTTGATACACTTATGCTTACATCAGCTTCCGTTTCGGTGGTGGCAATATCCTTTTTCGCATTTTGCAAGTACAGCTTAAAAATCAGCATTTTCAATTACATTTCGGAGCAAATCAGCGAGCTTTTGCCCATGCAGTTACAAATGATAAAATCCGTATATCCCGAAATATCGGAATTAATTCCAGGCGGTGTTTCTTCGATAATTTCGCTGGCAGACGTTGTAATACCCGCTATAATCCCCGCTTTTGCGGTAATTTTATGCATAATCTGTGCATGCGTTATATTTATAGTTTCCCGTATTGCGTGTCGAAAAAGTTTTATAAGATATTCGGTATTTCCCGAGGGATTTGATTGCATAGTTCTTCCGAGGGTAACGCTTCTTTGCTTTGCCGCATGCCTGCTCTTCGCTTTTGCGGAAACAAATGCGCTGATACAAGCAATTGCCGACAACATGACGATTATTTTCTTTACACTTTTCATGCTCGAAGGTCTTTCGCTTATTGAATATTTTTTAAAACAACGAAACTTAAATTCGATTTTAAGAATTATAGTAACTACCACAATGTTTTTAGGTTTGACGTTTATTTCGTCGTTTATTCCATTTGTAAATGTGCCTTTGGTTTTGGTCATTATGGGCATTTCCGATTGCACTGGAAATTTTCGCGGACTTGAATGCAATGAGGATAAGATAAAATGAAACAGAAAAATGTTTACAATTTAATATTCAGAAACACCGGCTATTATATATGGCTTATGTTTTTGTGTGCTTTAATTGTGGCCATATATGATATGAAAGCGGCTTCGGCAGTTTTTGCCATGGCTCTGTTTTGTCTTGTATCTGTTTTAATCGGAGGCACAGCAAGAAGAAAAGTTGTAAAAAACTTTGTATCTTCACTTAGCACCGGCATGGATGAAGGCGCCAAAAACGCCATAGGTTACGGTCTTATTCCGATTGCTATCATCAGGCGCGACGGGATTATAGTGTGGTCTAACGACAGTTTCAAAAAGTTGAGTTTAAACACTTTATCTTCCGAAGTTCATATAAATGAACTTGTTCCCGCCTTTGACATAAAACAATGCGTCGAATGTCATTTAGAAAATTCCGAATACAAAATAACCCACGACGGCAGTGTTTACACTATTGACATATCATCATCCGATGCCGACAACACAAAAAACTACGGTCAATATTATGTACTCTACTTTAACGACTGCACCGAGCTTGAAACGCTCAAACAGCGTTTTGACGAAGAACAGTTTGTCAGCGGAGTAATTACCGTTGATAACTACGACGAATTGATGCAAGATATTCCAAACTCCGACAAGCCGAGAGTATCTGCTACAATTGAAGAAACTCTAAATATTTGCGCGCAAGACGTGAACGGGATAATGAAAAAACTTGAAAAAGACAAATATTTGTTTTATTTTTCCAAAAAAGGTCTCGATAAATTTATAAATAAAAAGTTTGATATTCTCGACAAGATGAAAGAAATTTCCGTAGGTAACAAATTACCCCCGACTATCAGTATGGGCCTGGGTTACGGCGGAGATAGCATGGCTCAAAACGACGCGTTTTCATATACTGCTTTAGACATGGCTCTCGGCCGCGGCGGCGACCAAGTTATATTAAAAAATGCCGAGAAATACACGTTTTTCGGTGGCAAATCGCGAGAAAGCGAAAAGAGAGCGCGAGTAAAAGCGCGAGTTGCGGCTTACGCAATGCGTCAGCTTGTAAACGAAAGCAATGAAATTTTAATAATGGGGCATAAAAACGCAGATCCCGATGCTTTCGGCGCGGCGATAGGACTTTACCGAACCATAAAATATCTGGGAAAAGACTGCAAAATCGTAATGGAAACCTACAACAGAACTGTTGCGCGTCTTCTTGAAAGATTTACCGATGAAGAATATGACGACCTTGTAATCAACAAGGCCTACGCAAACGAACTTATAAGCAAAGACACCTTGCTTTTTGTGGTAGATACCCACGTTAAAGCAATACTTGAAGAACCTTCCCTACTTGATGTTACAAAAAAAGTTGTTGTAATAGATCACCACAGACGAAGCACGGATTATATACAAAATCCGCTTATCACATATCATGAACCCTATGCTTCATCCACAGCGGAGCTTGTAACGGAAATCATACAGTATATCGGCGATGACATAAAGCCAAAAAAGTGTGAGGCAGAGGCTTTGTATGCGGGAATGTATCTCGATACCAAAAACTTCACATTTAAAACAGGCGTAAGAACCTTCGAAGCGGCATCTTATTTGCGACGTTTGGGCGTTGATACAGTTTCCATAAAAAAAGTGTTCCAAATAGACATGAATGCCTTTATGAAAAAATGGGCGATTATGGAAAACGCTGTAACATATAAGCACTGCGTATCAATAGCAACGTGCGAAAAAAGCGATGCCGATATGCAAACCATTGTTGCGCAGGCGGCTGACGAACTTTTAAACATAACCGACATTACGTGCTCTTTTGTTCTTTGTGACATGGGCAGCAACATTATCATCAGTGCACGCTCTTTGGGCGACTACAACGTGCAAATGATAATGGAAAAACTCGGCGGAGGCGGCCATATGACAATTGCGGCGGCACAGCTTTCGCAAACAGATATTACCGAAGCCGAAAGGCTTTTAAAAAATGCAATAGATGAATATGTTGAAGAAAACAGGAGGAACTAAAGATGAAAGTTATTTTTATTAAAGACTTAAAAGGTCAGGGAAAAGTCGGCGACGAAAAGAACATAAGCGACGGCTACGCTAAAAATTTTCTTATTCCGAGAGGATATGCCATAGAGGCAACTGCTTCAAATCTTAACGACCTCAAAGGTAAAAAAGAATCAGAAGTTTACAAAAAAGAACAAGATATCAAGCATGCGCAGGAACTTAAAGCAAAACTTGCCGAGCTTACAGTTGACATCAAAACAAAATCGGGCGATAACGGCAAACTTTTCGGTTCAATCACATCAAAAGATATATCCGACGAATTGAAAAAACAACACAACATTTCCGTTGACAAGAAAAAAATCGTACTTCCCGACGGAATAAAAGAAATCGGCAAGTTTACCGTCGACGTGAAATTATATCCTTCCATATCGGGAAAAATCAACGTTTCAGTAACTGCCCTTTAATAAAAAAATACTGTTTTGGGAGTGATTTTACATGGCAAACGAAACTGCAAATCGCAGTATGCCGTGCAATATAGAAGCCGAACAATATGTACTCGGCGCAATAATTTTTGATAACGAATGTATCGGCGACGTGATTGCCACAATAAAACCGGACGATTTTTATCTTGAACAGCACAAGCACTTGTTTGAAGCAATGGTAAATATATCAAATCGCGCGGAACCTATCGATTTGGTTACGCTTAAAAGCGAGCTTGAAAGCATTTTCGACAGCGTCGGCGGAATGGAATATCTCACGCAAATTTGCCTTATGGTTTCCACCACGTCAAACCTCAAATATCACGTAAAGATAATTGAGGAAAAGGCTCTTTTGCGCCGTCTTATACGTTCTTCAAACGAAATTGCCGAAATGTGTTATGAAAACGACAAAGAAGTGCCCCTCATTATGAGCTCTGCTGAAAACAAACTCTACGGCGTTCTTCAAAGCAAACGCGTAACCGACATGTACCCCATTAAAGATGTTTTGGCGGAAAACCTTTCAAGACTTGAAGAACTCAGAAAAAACCGCAGTAAAATTACCGGTGTTCCCACAGGTTTTCGCGATCTTGACTTGAGAACCACCGGTCTTCAGCCATCGGACCTTGTGCTTATTGCCGCACGTCCTGCAATGGGTAAAACCAGTTTTGCGTTAAATATAGCTACAAATGCGGCTCTTAGAGCAAATGTTCCGGTAGCTATATTCAGCCTGGAAATGAGTAAAGAACAGCTTGCAAACAGAATTTTAAGCTCAGAGGCGCTGATATCGAGTGAAAAGTTGAGAACTGCCGAAATCGATAACAACGACATGACAAAGCTCGCTTTTTCCATAAACGAGCTTTCCAAAGCTCCCATATATATTGACGATACAGCGGGAATTACGGTTTCGGAAATAAAGGCAAAGTGCCGCAGATTAAAGCTTAAAGGTCAGCTTGGGCTTATTGTGATCGACTACTTGCAGTTAATTCAAGGAAGCTCCAGAGAAGGAAGACAACAGGAAGTGTCGGAAAACAGCCGATTTTTAAAGATATTGGCAAAAGAGCTCGATGTTCCTGTTATAACTCTTTCACAGCTCAGCCGTGCTCCCGACCAAAGAACGGATCACCACCCTATGTTGAGTGACCTTCGTGAATCGGGCTCAATCGAGCAAGACGCCGATATGGTTATGTTTCTTTATCGTGACGATTATTACAATCCCGAGTCCGAAAAGAAAAACACCGTTGAATGTATGATTTCAAAGTTTAGAAACGGTAGCACAGGCAGTGTTGATTTGGGTTGGCGCGGTGAATTCACGAAATTTATGGATTTGGACAATGCTCCGGTGCCGCAAGAATATTAATTTTTTTCTTGGAGATGTACATGTTAAACAGCTTTGAAAATTCGGTTTTTAAAACCATAACAAAATATAATATGTTGTCACCCGGTGACAAGGTTTTGGTTGCCCTCTCGGGCGGAGCCGACTCGTCGGTTTTGCTTTGGGTTTTAAAAAGCCTTTCGAAAAAGCTAAATCTTACACTCGGAGCGGCTCATTTAAATCACGGCATAAGAGGCGAAGAGGCCTTGCGTGACCAAATGCACTCAAAGCAAATTGCAAGCGATTTATCGGTTGCCTTTTACACAAAAGAAATTTGCGTACCCAAATACGCCAAAGAAAATAAGCTGTCAGAAGAAGTAGCGGGCAGAAAGCTGAGATATGAGTATTTTTTCGACCTTTGCAAAGATTTCGGATTTAATAAAATTGCTGTCGGACATAATTTGAATGACAATACCGAAAGCGTTATTATGAACCTCACAAGAGGTTGCGCGATGATGGGTCTAAGCGGAATAATGCCTGTAAACGGCAACATAATACGCCCGCTTATAAATCAAAAGCGCGCCGATATTGAAAAATATGCTTTAGAACATAACATTGAATTTGTTACAGATTCAACCAATCTTGAGGATATTTACACAAGAAATATTATACGCCGCAAAGTTTTGCCAACTCTTGAAAAACTCAATGACAAAGCCGCTGAAAACATTTCGCGCTGTTCCGATATTGTAGCTTTGGAAAATGATTTTATGGAAAGTTATGTAAAATCTCTAGGTGCAACAAAGAAAATCGGCGATAACATTATTGTGGAACGAGAAATTTTCAATTCACAACATACTGCCGTGAAACGCCGTATTGTGTTTGAAGCCTTGCGGCTTTTAAAAGGCAACACTTTAAACATTTCGGCCTCTAACGTGGATTCTCTTGTAAAAAATTCCGAAACAGGAAGTCAAATTCAGTTTCATAACGGAATTTTGGCAATACTTGAAAGCAAAAAAATACTTTTTACCGAAAATATGGATAAAATTTCCGATTACGAATATAAAATTGATGCTCCGTGCATAAT
>CAZSIY010000088.1:0-6521 GCA_964606825.1 uncultured Oscillospiraceae bacterium
GCGCCGTCGTGGGCGCCGAAGCCGCCCGTAAAGAGGCCGAGGCCGTAGGAAACCTGAACAAAGTCATTTTCATCAGCTCCACATGCGGCTAAAATTCTTGCAAAGCAGTCTGCCCACATGTCAAGGTCGTTATCGGTATAGCCTACAACGATTTGCTTACCCGTTGTGCCCGAGGACGCATGAATGCGCTTAATTTCGGACATGGGCACGGCAAAAAGCCCGTAGGGGTAGTAATCTCGAAGGTCTTGTTTGTAGGAAAAGGGGAGCTTTTTAAGGTCGTCAACGGATTTTACATCGTCGGGTTTTAAGCCTTTTTCGTCCATTCTCTTTTTAAAGAGTTCCACATTTTCGTACATTCTTTTTACCTGCCAAGCGAGCCTTTCGCCCTGGAGCTTTTTGAGCTCTTCTCTCGGCATGGTTTCAATTTCCTGTTGCCACATTGCCATTTGCTATCACCTCATTTAAAAATTTACATGTTGTATCCCATATCGAATGCTTTAAGGTTTACCTCAAGGAATTTTTCGGGAACGGTTGTTTTTATTGTTTGAACCCATTTTTCATAGGCGATATCGGTTCTTTTTGCCATTACGCCGATGAGAACCACGTTTACCGCCTTTTGATTTCCCGCTTCGATTGCCGCGGAAAGGGCATCTATCACGGTGGTATCTGCCGCGTTTTTAAGCGTTTCTTCTATATTTTGCGGGTAGGTAGCCGCGCCTGTAATTACGGGCATGGGGTCGATTTTTTGGTTGTTTACTATAATTTTGCCGCCCTCTTTAAGGTAGGGGAGCGCGCGCAGAGCTTCCAAAAGCTCAAAGGCGAGAATAATGTCGGCCTCGCCGCGGTCGATTATGGGAGAGAAAACTTTTTCGCCGTATTTTACATAAGTTACCACGCTTCCACCGCGCTGGCTCATGCCGTGCACTTCGGAAACTTTTACGTCGTAGCCTTCATTTATAACGGTGTTTCCCAAAATTCTGCTGGCAAGGAGAGTTCCCTGGCCGCCTACGCCGACTATCATAATATTTTTAGACATTGGGGTTTTCCTCCTTTTCTATTGCTTCGAAAGGACATACGTTTACGCAAAGTCCGCAGCCGTTACACTGGGTTGTGTCTATGGAAACGTTGCCGTCGTGAATACTTATTGCCGGGCAACCGAGCTTCATGCACATTTTGCACTTTTTGCACTTATCGGTGATTTTGCAATGACCGGTGTATTTAACTTTTTTAAGAAGAGCGCAAGGTCTTTGAGCGATGATAACCGAGGGTTCTTCCCTTTCCACTTCTTCTTTTACGACTTTTTCGAATTCTTTTACGTCAAACGGGTCGCAAACCGCAACGTGCTCCACGCCTATTGCCTTGCAAAGGGAGATGAGGTTTACCTGCTTTGTTTCTTCGCCGCGAATGGTGTAACCTGTGGTGGGGTTGTCTTGGTGACCTGTCATGCCCGTGATTGAGTTATCCAAAATGATAACGGTATTGTTGCCTTTATTATAAACTATATCCACAAGGCCCGTAATTCCCGAGTGCATAAAAGTGGAGTCACCTATTACGGAAACGAGCTTTTTATTAAACTCTTTGCCTCTTGCCTTCGCCATACCGAGGGCGGCACTTACCGAGGCGCCCATGCAAATTGTGGTATCTACCGCGTTAAGCGGAGCGGGAGCGCCGAGCGTGTAGCAACCTATATCTCCCGAAACGGTGAGACCCAATTTTTTAAGCACGTAGAAAGTGCCTCTGTGGGGGCAACCTGCGCACATAACGGGCGGACGGACGGGGATATTTGCGGCGGGGGCGTGATTTGGTTCGTCGATGCCGAGAACGGCTTTTCTAATCATATTGGGGGTGTATTCGCCCAAAAGGGTGAACACTTCTTTTCCTATTACATTTACGCCTATTGCCTTGCAATGCTCTTCTATTACGGGGTCGAGCTCTTCTATTACGTAAACTTTGTCGTAAGATGCGGCAAAGTCTTTTATTTTCTTTTCGGGAAGCGGGTACACCATGCCGAGTTTTAAGTAATCGGCACTGTTTCCCAGAGCCTCTTTTGCGTACATATAGGCGATACCTGCGGTAATTACGCCGATTTTTGCGCCGTTTTTTTCAACAGTGTTGAGCGGAGAAGTTTCGGCAAAATCTTTAAGCGTGCTTATTCTCTCTTCAACCACAACGTGGCGTTTTATGGCATTTGCGGGCATCATAACGTTTTTGCCGATATTTTTTTCATAGGGTTTTAATGCGACTTCTTCTCTTTCGCAAAGTTCCACAAGGCTCTGAGAGTGGGAAACTCTGGTGGAAAGCCTTACAAACACGGGGGTGTCGAACTTTTCGGAAAGAGAAAAGGCGCTTTTGGTGTACTCTTTACATTCCGAGGAGTCGGAGGGTTCTAACATCATGATTTTGGAAGCCTTTGCGTAGTGGCGCGAGTCCTGCTCGTTTTGCGACGAATGCATGCCCGGGTCATCGGCAACACAAAGAACCAAACCGCCGTTTACGCCGGTGTAACTTGCGGTAAACACGGGATCTGCCATAACGTTTAAGCCTACGTGCTTCATACAGCTCATGGCTCTTGCGCCGCCTAACGACGCGCCTATGGCAACCTCTGCGGCAACTTTTTCGTTCGGAGACCACTCCGCATAAATTTCATCGAATTTTACAATTTCTTCGGTTATTTCGGTGCTGGGTGTGCCGGGGTAGGAAGCTACCACGTTTACGCCCGCCTCGTAAGCGCCGCGCGCAACGGCGGCATTTCCGAGAAGAAGTTTTTTAGACATTGAAAATGCATCCTTTCCTATTTTATCTCATTTTGCTGAGCAACAAGGCTCTCGCCGCAATACATTTTTCTTAGCTTTGGTTTTTCAATTTTTCCCGTGGGGTTTCTGGGAACGTCGGCAAAGATAAATTTATGCGGCCTTTTGTATCTTGGAAGCGACATGCAAAATTCCTCGATTTCCTCTTGGGTCATTTCCATGCCGGGTTTCACTTGGACTATTGCGGCGGCGATTTCTCCGAGTCTTTGGTCGGGGAGGCCTATTACGGCAACGTCGCTGATTTTGTTGTTTTTCCTCAAATAATCTTCTATTTGAACAGGGTAGAGATTTTCTCCGCCGGAGATTATTACGTCTTTTTTTCTGTCTACAAGGTAGATAAAGCCGTCTTCGTCTTCTTCTGCCATGTCGCCGGTAAAGAGCCAGCCGTCAGCTAAGACTTCGGAAGTTGCTTTTTCGTCTTTGTAGTACGCTTTCATAACGCCGGGGCCTTTTACGGCAAGCTCGCCCACTTGGCCTTTTTCAACGTCGTTGCGGTTTTCATCTACAATTCTTGTTTGCCAACCAAATCCCGCTTTTCCTATGGCGCCTACTTTGTGTTCGTTTTCAACGCCGAGGTGAACACAACCGGGGCCTATTGACTCGGAGAGGCCGTAGTTTGTATCGTAGCTGTGGTTCGGAAAGTATTTTTTCCAGCGTTTTATAAGGCTGGGGGGCACGGGCTGTGCGCCGATGTGCATAAGGCGCCAATTTGAAAGGTCGTAGTCGGCAAGGTTTATGTCGCCGCGCTCTATGGCGTCTAAAATATCCTGAGCCCAGGGCACGAGGAGCCAAACAATGGAGCATTTTTCGTCGGACACGGCTTTTAATATCCACTCGGGTTTAATACCTTTTAAAAGCACGGCTTTGCCGCCTACGAGAAAACTTCCGAACCAGTGCATTTTTGCGCCCGTGTGATAAAGGGGCGGAATACACAAAAATACGTCGTCTTTTGTTTGGGAATGGTGATTTTGCTCCGTCATTGCGGCGTGCATAAGGCTTTGGTGATTATGTATGATAGCTTTTGGGAAACCCGTTGTGCCGGAAGAGAAGTAAATTGCGGCTTCGTCTTCATCGGTGAGGGGGATATCGGGATTTTTTGTGGAGCAATACATAACGAGTTTGTCGTAGCTTTCGGCAAAAGAGGGGCAAGCCTCGCCCGCGTAGAGCCACATTTTTACTTTTTTCGCCTCGGTGCAAATTTGCTCAACTCTTCCTGTAAATTCGGGGCCGAACACGAGCGCGTCTACGTCGGCAAGGTCTAAGCAGTAGTTGATTTCGTCTGCCGTGTAGCGGTAGTTAAGGGGCACGGCAAGGGCACCTGTTTTTAAAATACCGAAGTATATGGGGAGCCACTCTATGCAATTCATAAGGAGAATTGCCACTTTATCGCCTTTTTTTATGCCGCGGGTGAGCAAAAAGTTTGCAAAGCGGTTTGCCTTTTTGTTAAAATCGCTCCATGTGATTTCTTTTCTGTATGCTTCGTTGGGGTTGGTAACGATGAGCGAATACTCACGCCAGGTCATTCTTTCTCTGTTTTCAAGTTTTGGATTTATTTCCACAAGGCTTACGTCCGAGGGGTAAAAATCCGCATTTTTGGTTAAAATATCGGTAATTGGCATTTTTCTATCCTTTCTATTCTCCGAGAGACTCTTTTGTGTGCACTACTACTTCTTGGTCATAGCAGGCAAACATTTCGTCGACGTCTTTTTTATTCATTTTAGGTGTAAACGCGCTTATTACGGGCACGAGCACAAGGCCTACGAGCATTGCGAACACGCCGCAGTTAATGGGCGACTGCAAAAATGGGGGGAAGATATTTCTTGCTACGAGGTTTAAAGTCATTATTCCCGCACCGAATATAAAGCTAAACCAAGCGGAGACTTTTGTTGCCTTTTTAAGGTAGAGTCCGTAGAGGAACGGTGCCAAAAACGCGCCGGCAAGTGCGCCCCAGGACACGCCCATAAGCTGTGCTATAAACACTACGTTTAATTTATACTGAACAATGGCGATTATTGCCGAAATTGCGATAAAGGCGACGATTAAAATTCTCATAACCGCAAGCTGTGATTTTTCGCTCATTTTTTTGCAAACGCCGCCTTTTATAAAGTCGAGCGTGAGCGTGGAGCTTGAGGCGAGCACAAGCGACGAGAGCGTGGACATTGATGCCGAGAGCACCAAAACTATTACCACTGCAATTAAAACGTCGGGGAGAGAGCTCATCATTTCGGGGATAACGGCGTCGAAGCCTTCTTTTGCCACGTCTACGTTAAAGAGCCTTCCAAATCCGCCGAGGAAGTAGCAACCGCCTGCAACCACAACAGCGAAAATTGTGGAAATTATTGTACCTTTGTTTATAGATTTTTCGCTTTTTATAGCGTAGAATTTTTGAACCATTTGAGGAAGTCCCCATGTTCCCAAAGATGTGAGGATTACCACGAACAAAAGACCGAGCGGGTCGGGGCCGAAGAACGACGTAAACGCGCCGGGCATGGTGGAAGCCGAGGGGTCGGAGATGTTTGCGAGTTTAGCCAAAGATGCGGTAAATCCGCCGTTTTGGCTAAGCACCGCGGCAATTACCGCGCAAATGCCGAAAAGCATGATTATTCCTTGGATAAAGTCGTTTATTGCGGTTGCCATGTAGCCTCCGGCGATTACGTAAACGCCTGTGAGCGCCGCCATGATAAGCACGCAAACGCTGTAATCAACACCGGGAAACGCCATTGCAAAGAGCCTGGAGAGGCCGTTGTAGAGCGATGCGGTGTAGGGAATGAGGAACACAAAAACTATTGCCGAAGCGGCGATTTTAAGCGCTTTACTTTGGTATCTTGCGCCGAAGAATTGGGGCATTGTGGCGCTGGAGAGATGCTGGCTCATAAGGCGCGTGCGGCGGCCGAGTACAACCCACGCGAGAAGCGAGCCCAAAACGGCGTTGCCTATGCCTATCCATGTGGAGGCGATGCCGAATTTCCAGCCAAACTGACCCGCGTATCCTACGAAAATTACCGCGGAAAAGTACGAGGTGCCGTATGCAAACGCCGTAAGCCATGGGCCTACCGAGCGCCCGCCGAGCACGAAGCCGTTTACGTCCGACGCGTGGCGACGGCAGTAAAAGCCCACAGCGAGCATAACCGCAAAAAACAGTGCCAATAAAACGATTTTGATTACCATATAAATCCTATCCTTTCTTTTGCCGCGCGAGCGCATGCATTTTTTGTCGAGAGGTAAATCTCCCGAGTAGGACGGATAAAAAAAACCCGTCCTCCAATAAGATCAGAGGACGGGATATTTCCCGTGGTACCACCTCAGTTCACCACTGCCTCACAACAGCGGCCTTATCAGGTACTTAAAATACCTTAGTTCTATAACGGGAACTCCCGTTGCAGCCTACTTGTTGCCTTTCGGTGCACTGCTACCGAAACGTATTCGCCGCATCTTTTCCATTGCCTCGCAGCTCCCGGCAACTCTCTCAAGGTTCCGGACACGGTTACTTTTTCTCGGTCATCGCATTTGGTGAGGAGAAGATATCTCCATATTCAATTTCATTTTCAATTGTATCATAATGTAGGGAGAAAATCAAGTGTTTTTTTAAAAAATTTTGAGGAGAAAAATCGACGGTGACTGAGGGGATAAGAATTTTTTATTTCCACCTCATCCGAGTTGCTGCGCAACCTACCTTCCCCTCAAGGGGAAGGCTTTGCTTTGCCTCATTTG
>CAZSIY010000089.1:0-6512 GCA_964606825.1 uncultured Oscillospiraceae bacterium
CTATTAAAATATCGTGGTCGGTATATGCGATTACAGAATATCCATGCGCCATGTACATCTCTTTGAGCTCTTCCGGCGTTTTCGAAGCATCGGAATAGGTTGAATGAGTGTGAAGATTTGCTTTGTAGAACTGCTTTTCGGGATTTATTAAGATTTTTTTCATCGTTGTCTCCTTTTAACCGTATATTTTTCCGTTGTTATAAATATTTTCAAGTGTTTCGGCGTTTTTGTTTGTGTTGGACAAGAACCACTCAAAAACGCGGTAATCGCTATATGTGTCGCTCCAGGCGTCGTGACCGTTTTCAGGGTATATGGTAAGACGTGCATCACCGCCCGAACGATTTACGGCGTTTACCATTTTTTCAGACTCTTCGCACATTACAACATCGTCTTTTGCACCGTGAAATGCCCACACAGACACGTTTTTAAGCCTTGCGGCATCCCAATACATTCCGCCGCCGCAAATCGGCACAATAGCGGCAAATATTTCGGGCATGCTTATAGCGATTTGCCACGTGGCATAGCCGCCCATACTGGCGCCCATGGCATAGATTTTCGCACTGTCGGCAAAAGGCTCTTCAAAAACTTTTTGTGCAAGCTCTTTTACCTGTTCGAAAACGTCGAACCAGGTTTCTTTAGGGCACTGGGGAGCTATTGTAACAAAGGGGAAGGCTTCATGCTTTTCGGTTAATTTAAAATATGGGTTATTTAAAAGCGCCTCGATATCGGCGCCCCTTGTTCCCGCGCCGTGAAAAAAGAATATAACGGGATATTTTTCACCCTCTTTATAATTTTCGGGAAAAACTTTTATATATTTTAATTCCTTATATTTTAAAACTTCTGTTTTCATTTTTACCTCACCGAAAACATACGGCGCATGGGTAAGCCCATACGCCGCAATTTTGATTGTTTTTATCAGTCTTTGATAATATAAATCGCTTTAATCTTGTCTTGCATAATAATTACAAGAACCTTGCTTGCGGAATCCGCATCACTGTCGGAAGCCGCGAGAAGCGATGCTGCAGCCGCAGACTCAAATGCTTTAGACGTTGAATCCCATGTGAAATATGATGTAGAGTCATTCAACGAGAGGTTTACATAGTCACCCTCGTCATACTCGCTTGCACTGCCGCAAGGTACAACGCTGAATTCATTTGTTTCGGTATCTATTGTGTGTACGATACCCTGGATTACGTGATAGTAATCTTTGTCACTGCCCGAAGCGTGAATGAGCTCGTAATTTGTAGATACTTTTGCGTCAAACGGGCTACCGTCTACGAAATCGTAGAGAACGCCGTCTACAAATACTTTCTGAACGTTTACAACTTCGTTTCCTTCGATTGCAAACTTAACGATGTCGCCGGGAGCGATGTCGTCAAACACACCGTTGTCGGTTGCTTTCTTGGAAGCAAACTTTGTTGAAGCATCTTTTTCGCCAATCTTGTCGCCGGCGGTATAGTAAGAGAATTTAATTACAGTGTCGCCTTCCGAGTTTTTAGCTTTGTTCATGCCTTCGATAAGAACGCAGGAAGCGCTGTTGGAAATTGTGGTGGTTGTGGAGTTACCGCAAGCGTAAACAACCAAAACCTTTGCACTTGTTCCGTTCAAGTCATAAGGCTCAACTGCGTAGTTGGCATTTTCGCTGAATGCGGAATAAGTTCTTCTCTTGTAATCATCTGTTTCAAGTCTGTCGTCCGGAACGAAGAAGATGATGGTTGTGGAAGTTATTGTAAACTGGTTCTTGCTGTCATACTTAAATGATTTAGAGCTGCTTCCGCTCCACAAAAGCTTGTCGTAACCTTTGTTTGAATGTGTTACGAAAGGTGCCGCTTCGGATTTATTTGCGGCTTTAAAGTCAACGGGAACAATATTTCCGTTTGAAAGGTCATCGGGATCTATTGTATAGATATCGGAAACGTATGTTGTGCCGCCGCTTGTGTTCTTTTTGATTTTGATAAGCTGTGAATATGTTGCGTTTTCGGTAATGAGCTCATCTTTGCCCGCATTGATAACGGAAGCCGTATCTGCAAGATAGCTTGCCGCTTCGCTTGCGGAATATTTTGTGCCGTTAATTCTAACGGTTGAATCCTTGAAAGGGTAGTTTCTGAGCGTTGCGCCCGAACCGTTTTGCTCGAATACCTGAATTTCGTAATCGGAGTTCAAAGAAGATCCGCCGGTTGTGCCCATTGTTACAAGGTATGCGTAAGGATCGCTTGTTTCGGATTTTGAGAAGTAAGCAACTCTGCCCTTGTAGTCAAGGTAGAAAGTACCCGCATCGTCAACATCGAAGCCGTATTTGCCCTCATCGTAATTTACGAGCTCTGTGCAATAATCGGAAATATCATAATCTTTGTTTCCGATTGTAGCTTCTGTGAAATCTCTTGACATATCCGTAACGGAACCTGTTACTGTAACCGTCGAAACCACAACCTCAACGCTGCCGTCATTTCCCAAGGGCTTTGCAACGGAAACGATTGATTTTGTAGTTATTGCCGAAAGAGAGTCGGCAGCTGTTTTCTTTCCGCCCTCTGAGATAACTTTGTAAACGGTTGTGTCGTTTTTGTTGAGTTCTACGCTCTTTCTAGCACCGTTTGTGTCGTAAATTGTAACGGTGTTGTTCGCTGTGTTTGTTTGAATGTTCGAAACGTAGTATGTTTCGTAGCTTGTTACGAAAGCAACACTGTACGTTGAACTTCCGTCGTTGCTGAGGAATGTGATTTCACCGCAGTCAAGATCGAACTTGTCTTTTATAAACTGATCGGTAACATCTGCCAAAGGAACGCCCACACCGTTGTATACAACATAGAGATTTGTGGAAAGTTTAACTTTCTTTTCTTTGTTGTTGGAGTCGTAATATTTTACAGTTCTTCCGTCCACGGAGTCGATATCTATATCGTCAATTGTGAGGGTTTCGTTCTGATTTGACAACTTAATTGAAGAAATAGTCTTCTTAGCCGCTTCTTCGTAAATAATATCAACGGATTTTCCGAGATAGCCGTAGAGGCTGTCTATGGAGATATCATCGCTGATGAAATAGAGCTCATCGTCAATTTTAATCTGCTGTTTGTTAAGGCCTGTGGAGTTACCTTCGAGTCCTTTTTCATAAACAGCGGTAACAACGCCTGTAAGCTCTTCTGTGTCGTCATCGCTTGTGTCTTTTTTGTAAACTGCGTTACCGTCTTTATCTACGCCTGTTTGAACAACTTTCTTTGCGTTTCTTATGTTGTAGATAAGCTGTGCCACAAGACCTCTCGGAGCGGCATTGTCGCCCAAAGAAATTGCGTTTTTGGTAATTCCTATCGAACCTGCCAAGTTAATATAACCCTGGTACCAAGGCTCTGTTTTCGAAACAAGTGTGCCGTAGCCGATATTACATACAATCATCTTAACCGCTTCGCCGTATGAAACCGGGTTGTCAGGTCTGAATGTGCCGTCTTCGTAGCCGTTGATTGCGCCTGTTCCCACAGCGGCGTTTATGTAAACGTTCGCCCAGTGGTCAAGTGCAACGTCCGGGAACTTGTTTGTTGTTGCGGTAAACGTAACACCGTTTGCCGTTGACAAAGCGAGAAGCTTTGCAAATTCTGCTCTTGTAATTGTGTTTTCGGGTTTGAAAGTGGATGTTCCGTCCTCTTCCGTATAACCGTTGATAATGCCCTCAGCAACGAGTGAGGAAATAGCCTCTCCGTGCTGATAGCCTGCCGCTACGTCGGTAAATTTGAGTTCATCTGCAAAAACTACCGCCGTAAACATTGAAGTCATAAGCATTGCGATTGTTAAAGTCAATGCCAGTATACGACTAAATGCCTTCATTTCTGTAAACCTCCGTATATTTTTTTGACGCTCGCGTAAATCGCATGAGCGACATTGATATACAATAATAATAACATTATTTTTTCACATAGTCAACATAATTTTTTATCTATTACAATTTAAAAAAAGTATTGACAATTCTTAATTGTTGTGGTACAATAATAAAGTCGTGTTTTTAAGCGCGATCTAATTGGCCGAGTAGTTCAGTTGGTTAGAATGCCAGCCTGTCACGCTGGAGGTCGAGGGTTCGAACCCCTTCTCGGTCGCCAAGAAAAACGTACTGATTGTTCAGTACGTTTTTTATTTGATTTAGATATTCCGTTTTACGCTGAAAGTCAAATGCTATAATGTAACGGAAAGAAGTTTATTTCTCGCTTTTTTTAATAAATTCATCCAGTTCCATAATATCAACTTCGTATTTTTCCGTCAGTAAATTGTACTCATCCATATAGCCGGGATATTTACCGTATTTTTCCACGACATACAGATAGCATTTTTCATAACTCTTAAAAGCTTTTTTGATAATTCTGTTTCCAGTGGCTTCATCAGTTGACTTTATTAATTGATTATACAGGTAATTAATGCTGTCACGCTCGGATTTACAATCTTTGATAGTGTCATTATACTTCTTTTCAAGCTTTGCAATATTATTAACCTGATTAAGCCATTCGCCGTCATAAACATTATTGTATGCCTCAGCAAGTATTTCTACGTTTCCCATTGATTCTTTTATAACTGTAGAATACTCATTCAGTGCTTTAAGATAATTGCTTTTGGTGTTGGATGAATGAACAAAATATACCGTAATCGCTATACATACGACAATAATCGCCATAATTGCGAAATATAAGGTCTTATGCTTTGAAATTTTTCTTGAAAGGTCGGCAAAATGTTTTTTTTCGGCCGACTTACTTTTATGAAAAACAAAATCACCGTCATTCGATTTACTGATATCATATCCACATTTAGGGCATACAGTCTGATCTATGCTAAGCTTGACAAAACACTTCGGACAACGTTTATGTTTAACATCGGTTTTGGCTTTACAGAACGGACATGCTTTTGCATCGTCCGGGATGTTTAAATTACAATTTAAGCATTTCATTGCATTTCCTCCAAATATTACAAAATAACCTCTGCTTCGTCAGCTTCAAAGTTTTCCAAAAAACTGTGAGTATCACCATGACTTTTGTATCCCGGTAAAGTATCCAGGCATACATTGTGAATACTGTTTAAAAGATTGTTTTCGATGCTTGGATTGATTTTTTTCAGATTCCGTATAATTTCCTTGGTTTCTTTTCGCTTTGAAACAACCTGTTCAAGCTCATTTTGCAGATTCTCTGTAAATCTGCATGCACACTGAATAAACTCCAGATTATTATACTTCATCCAGGATATAATGCTTTCTTCTGTTACGCAGTACAATGGACGAATTAACTCCATTCCTTCAAAATTTGTACTTTTTAACCTTGGAAGCATACCTTGAAGCTGAGAAGAGTACATCATACTCATAAAAGTAGTTTCTATTACATCATTGAGATGATGCCCAAGGGCGATTTTATTGCATCCGAGCTTTTGAGCTTGTGAATAAAGATGTCCGCGTCTCATTCTGGCACAAAGATAGCAAGGTGACTTATCGACCGAATCGGCAATATCAAAAATATCGGTTTCAAAAACTGTTATCGGTATATTCATTAATGCTGCATTATCTTCGATTTTTCGTCGATTTACAGAGTTATATCCCGGGTCCATTACGAGGTATTTGACATCAAATGGAACAGGACTTATACTTTTTAAATGCTTCATAAGCACAGCTAAAAGCATAGAATCCTTGCCCCCGGATATACAAACTGCTATAGTATCGTTTTTACCTATAAGTCTGTACCTTTTAACCGCTGCGATGAACGGATTCCATATTTGTTTGCGATATTTTTTTATTAAACTTCTTTCTATAAGCTGATATTCAGCAAGTTCTCTCGACATAGTATCTTCTCTTTCTGATTAACATATGGTTCCGCCGCCGATGACTGTATCTCCATCATACAGTACGACAGCCTGACCTTTCGCAATGGCACGCTGCGGCTCGTCAAATTCAATGTGAACCTTTCCGTTGTCAATCAAGGTAATCTGCGCCCATTGCTCAATCTGATTATATCTTATTTTTGCCTTTGCCCGCAGGCTTTCAGGCGGAGTATCATATGCTATCCAATTAAAATTATCGGCAGTCAGATCCGACGAGAAAAGGTCACTGTTTTTACACAGTATAACTTCATTTTTATCAACGCATTTGTCATATACATACATCGGCTCCGGCAAAGCCAATCCCAGCCCGCGTCGCTGACCTATGGTATAACGTATTATTCCTTTGTGTTTACCCAAAATTTTTCCGTCGATTGATACGAAATTCCCTGCGGGATACACCTTGCCGGTATGATGTTCAATCACAGAGGCGTAATCACCGTTTGGCACGAAGCAAATATCCTGGCTGTCGTGTTTTTTTGCATTCACAAAATTTTTTTCTTCGGCAATTTTGCGCGCCTCCTGTTTAGTCTTGCTTCCCAGCGGAAAGAGCGTGTGCGCAAGCTGTTCTTGTGTAAGCGAATAAAGAACATAGCTTTGGTCTTTGGACAAATCCACTGCCTTTTTCAGCATATATCGATTTCCTTTTTTTTCTATGCGGGCATAATGCCCCGTCACAATAT
>CAZSIY010000090.1:0-6498 GCA_964606825.1 uncultured Oscillospiraceae bacterium
GAATGGCTCCGCTTAAGCCGTATTTTAAAGGCGAACAGGTTCCACCGCGAAAAAGAGTTACCACTTGCCAGAAGTGTATAAGAACTCCCGATATTGAGCGCGTGGGCAAAACTGCAAGGCACGGAACATATTTTGAAATGCTCGGCAATTTCTCCTTCGGAGATTATTTTAAGCACGAAGCTACCGCTTGGGCTTGGGAATTTATCACCAAAGTGCTGGAACTTCCCGAGGACAGGCTTTGGGTTACAATATACGAAGACGATGACGAAGCCAAAGATATTTGGGTAAACGAAGTGGGCGTTAAGGAAGAAAGAATTGTCCGCATGGGCAAAGAAGATAACTTCTGGGAAATAGGTACAGGCCCCTGCGGCCCCTGCTCCGAAATTTATTTCGACAGAGGCCCGGAGCACGGCTGTGGCAAACCCGATTGCGCCGTAGGATGCGACTGCGACAGATTTGTTGAATTTTGGAACCTCGTTTTCACTCAGTTCGACAAAGACGAAGACGGCAACTACAACAAACTTGCCAATCCGAATATCGACACCGGCATGGGCCTTGAAAGAATTGCCTGCATCATGCAAGGCGTGAACAACCTCTTTGAGGTAGACACCGTAAGAAATATTATGAAAAAAATCTCGGAAATTGCCGATGTTGAATACGGCGAAGATGCCGAGTCCGACGTGTCGCTCCGCGTTATTACCGACCATATAAGAAGCACCACGTTCATGATTGCCGACGGCGTTCAAATAAGCAACGAAGGCAGAGGCTACGTTTTAAGACGTCTCTTAAGGCACGCCGCAAGACACGGCAAGCTCCTCGGAGTAAACGACCCCTTCCTCTACAAAATCGTAGATACCGTTGCCCGTGAAAACAAAAGTGCTTACCCCGAGCTTGAAGCAAAATCCGACTACATTAAAAAGATTATAAAAGCCGAGGAAGTTCGTTTCAGTGAAACCATAAACGACGGCCTCGCAATTCTCTCTGCTTACACAGATGAACTCAAAGAAACAGGCAAAACCGAGCTTTCGGGCGACAAAGCGTTTAAACTTTACGATACATACGGTTTCCCCGTGGATATCACAGTTGAAATTCTTGCCGAAAAAGGCATGACCGTAAATCGTGACGAATTTGACAAATGCATGGAAAAACAGCGCGAAACCGCACGAAACAGCCGCGGAAACGTTGACGAACTGGCTTGGAAAGAAGACGACTTCAAAAAACTTTATTTAGATGCCATGACATGCGAATTTGTAGGCTACGACTCGCTTTATGCAGATGCGAAAGTAAAAGCGATAGTAAGCGGAACCGAAAGCTTTAAACATGCCGACCAAAAGAGCGGCGAAGTGATGATAATGCTCGACAAAACGCCTTTCTACGGCGAGGGCGGCGGTCAAACGGGCGACAAGGGCGTTTTAAAAGGCGCAAACGGCGTTGCCGAAGTTACGGATACAAAGAAAATGGGCGCGGATAAATTCGTGCATATTTGCAAAATCACCGAAGGCACAATTTCCGAGGGTGAAACCGTAAAAGCCGAAGTTGACACCGCTTTAAGAGCATCGGCTCAAAGAAATCACTCCGCAACCCACCTTTTGCAAAAAGCTCTTCAAACCGTTTTAGGCGACCATATCGAGCAGGCGGGCTCTTTTGTAAGCAGTGAAAGATTGAGATTTGACTTCTCCCACTACGAGGCGGTAACTCCCGAACAGCTTGCAAAGGCAGAGGCGATAGTTAATGAAAAAATTGCCGAGGCGCTTGACGTTTCATGCACCGTTATGCCTATCGAAGAGGCTAACAAGCTCGGCGCAATGTCGCTTTTCGGCGAAAAATACGGAAGCGAAGTAAGAGTTGTGAAAATGGGTGATTTCAGCCTTGAATTTTGCGCGGGCACCCATGTTAAAAATACTTCCGATATAGGTCTTTTCAAAATTCTCTCCGAATCCTCCGCAGCGGCGGGCATAAGAAGAATTGAGGCTATTACCTCGGGCGAAATTTTAAAATATCTTTTGGAAAAAGAAGAGGTTCTCGCATGTATCGGTGCAACGCTCAAATGCGCTCCCACAGAGGCAGTTTCAAAGATTGAGGCTTTGAGAGAAGAAAACAAACAGCTCTCCCGCGAGCTTGAAGCACTCAAAGAAAAAGTTGCCGGAAATTCTCTTTCCGATATTAAGAAAAACGCCGTTGAAATAAACGGAGTTACCGTAATTACAGGCAAATTTGAAAATGCCGACGTAAATACTCTCCGCAAAATCGGCGACAGCATGAAGAGCGAGTTCGAGTGCGAAGTGTTCGTAAGCGCTTGCGCGGCGGAAGATAAGGTTATGCTCGTGTGCTCGGCAAATAAAAAAGCCGTTGAAAAAGGCGTACATTGCGGCATGATTGTTAAAAATATCGCATCTTGCGTGGGCGGCTCCGGTGGCGGCAGACCCGACAGCGCTCAGGCAGGCGGAAAAGATGCCTCAGGAATAGATGAGGCATTGAAGAAAGCGGCAGAAGTTATAAAAGAACAAATCGGCTGATTTTGTCGAATTTGAAAGGGTGATAAAAGTGAGCGATTGCTTGTTTTGTAAAATAGCGGCTGGTGAAATTCCTTCCGAAAAGGTTTACGAAGACGATAAAATCGTAGTTTTCAAAGATGTAAATCCCGTAGCTCCAATTCATATGCTCGCAGTGCCGAAATGCCATGTTTCATCGGCGCTTGAGCTTACCGAGGAAAATGCGGATGTTGTTTCTCATATCTTCCTCATTGCGGGAAAACTTGCTCGCGAAATGGGATTTAGCGAAAAGGGATTTAGAATTGTAAATAATTGCGGTGAAGACGGCGGACAAACCGTGGGCCATCTTCACTTCCATATCCTCGCAGGCAGAAATATAGGTTGGCCTCCGGGTTGAAGATAATGCAAAAAACGGCGAATCACATTGGGGTTCGTCGTTTTTTCGTTATTTTTATCACCTTATGAAACTATCCCGTCTGTGGCGTGCAAGCCGCAGTTTCCCATATTTTCCGAAATAACATTTTTATGCCTCATATCCCCATCCCCTCAATCATAAAATAATATCGGGAAGGTGTTATTTTATGGAAAAAAGATACGGCAGAGCAAACGAAAGATACCGCGCGAAAATTCAAAAAAGCGCGAAAAAGATGCCTTTTGAGCGAAAAATGGTGATAAGTTGCATATCGTGCGCCGCAATTTTAATCGCGGGGTGCGCCTCGTCTTTTGTATGCCCCGAAAACGGCAAAGCCGTGGTTCGAAATATTTTATACAATTCCACCACCGTAAAAGAAATAAAAGATTTTGTTCTCCCAGCGGCAAAGTTAGCGAAAATTAAAACCGCAAATACCATAAACATAATTTCCGATGCAATAAAAAGCGGCGAAAAGCACTTTGGCATCACGGAACCCAAACCCTCGGTTCCCGTAAAAGCGGAAAGCGCGAAAAAGAAATCTTCAAAAAAAGAACCTGTTAAAAAAGAAAACAAAAAAAACGCGGAAACAGAGCCCAAAGAAGAAAAAATCTCATTTTCCGTTCCTCTAAACGGTGAAATTACCTCGCTTTTCGGAAGCCGAACCCACCCTATAAGCGGCAATGAGGCGCCCCATACGGGCATTGACCTTGCGGCGCAAGAGGGTGATGCCGTGTTTGCTGCGGCGGCGGGAATTGCAGAGAAAACAGGCGAAGACAGTGCAAACGGAAAATATGTGGTGCTACGCCACAGTGAAAATGTTGTGAGCGTGTATGCCCACCTTTCCGAAATTTGCGTTTCCGAGGGTGAGAACGTACTTTGCGCCGCAAAAATCGGCGAGGCGGGTTCGAGTGGAAATTCCACTGGCCCTCATCTCCACTTTGAAATTAAAGAAAACGGAAAAAGCGTAAATCCCGAAAACTACATTTCCCTGCCACATCGCGGAGGTGTTTAAATGACGGAAAAACCTTGCATCCGTTTTGCGCTCGCGCTGTTTGTGTGGGCGCTTTTGTTTTCCGCGGAAAGCATCGCGGTAATTACCGCAGCAGTCGCTCTCCACGAGGGCGCGCATTTTGCCGCGTGCTTTGCATTTAAAGTGAAAATTTTATCATTTACGCCAAAACCCTGGGGCGTGTGCATAAATACGACCCTCACAAGGCGAAAAAAGGCTCTTTTTGTAATCTACGCCGCAGGACCTACGTGCAATTTTGCCGTGCTTGGCGTTTGTGCCGCGATAAAATGCTGTTTCAAACTTAAAAACGCAAATTTAGACCTTTTCATGCTTGCAAATTTCGCGGGCGGATTTTTAAATCTTTTGCCCGCACTTCCCCTTGACGGCGGCATAATATTAAAACTTATTTTGTGCATGTCTTGCGGAATTTCGGCAGGATATAAAAAGGCGATACGAATTTCCGTGGCAACGGGAGCGGCGATTTTTATTTTCGGAACGGCGGTTATCCTTGCCACAGGGTATAATTTTTCGTATGCAACTGCGGGCGCATTCATTCTTTTTAACCTCAAAAAAGAAAACCAAATGCTCCTTTTCATGAAAGAAAAAGTACTAAACGGCGAAATAGTGTCCGAAAAAAAGATAAAATACATTTCGGTAGATGCGGCGTGTCACGCAATTTGCCTTGCAAACCTCATATCTTTTTCTCATACGGCGGTTTTTCTTGTAAACAATGGCGGAAAATTCGTGGGAGAAGTGCCCCAAAACCTGCTTTTGAAAAAACTTTTTAAAAACAGTTTAATTACTGTGGGAGAATGTGTTGAAAAATTTTGAATTTTATAGTACAATATATGTAATAACTAAAAGGACGGTTTGCAAATGTTAAAACAAAAAATCGAAAACATTCTCCCGCTTGTTGAAAAACCCGCCCGCTACACCGGCGGAGAGCTCAACAGCATAATAAAAAACAAAGACAACGTGGACATTCGCTTTGCCTTTTGCTTTGCCGATGTTTATGAAATAGGCATGAGCCATTTGGGCATGAAAATCCTATATCATCTACTAAATGAAAGAAAAGATACCTGGTGCGAAAGAGTTTTTGCGCCCTGGGTTGATATGGAAGACAAAATGCGCGAAAACAATATCCCGCTTTTCGGCCTTGAAAGCATGGATGCCGTGACGAATTTTGACTTTTTGGGATTTACGCTCCAATACGAAATGAGCTATTCTAACATATTGAATATGCTCGACCTGGCAAATATTCCCCTTTTGCAAAAAGACAGAAAAGAGGGTGACCCCTTTGTAATAATGGGCGGCCCGTGTGCTTACAGTGCCGAGTGCATAGCGCCTTTTGCCGACTTTTTTGAGCTTGGCGAGGGCGAGGAAGTAATGAACGAGTGCATGGACGCCTACATCGAATGGAAAAAATCAGGGCTCCCCAGGCAGGAGTATTTGAAAATGGTTTCCAAAATTCCCGGTGTGTATGTTCCCTCTTTTTACGACGTTTCCTACAACGCCGACGGCACAGTAAAGAGCATAGAGCCTTTGGGCGATGCTCCAAAAACCGTTAAAAAGCGCGTAATTGAAGATTTGGACAGTGTTTATTTCCCCGACAAAATAGTTGTGCCGTTTTCCGAAATCGTGCACGACAGAATTATGCTTGAAGTTTTCAGAGGGTGCATAAGGGGTTGTCGCTTTTGCCAGGCGGGGCAAATTTACCGCCCCGTAAGGGAGAAAAAACCCGAAACGCTTTTAAAATACGCAAAAAAACTCATCGACTCCACAGGCTATGAAGAAATGACCTTGTCGTCGTTGAGCACATCAGATTACAGAGGTTTAAAAGAACTTACCGACGGCCTTTTGGAGCTTACCGAGGAAAAACGCGTGAGCCTTTCGCTCCCATCTCTTCGCCTCGACTCTTTCTCAATGGAACTTATGGACAAAGTGTCTAAGGTGAGAAAAAGCTCCTTGACATTTGCCCCCGAAGCGGGAACTCAGCGCATGAGAGATGTTATAAACAAAGGTATTACCGAAGAAGACCTCATGAACAGCGCCAAAATGGCGTTTGAGGGTGGATACAACAGCATAAAACTTTATTTTATGATAGGCCTGCCCTTTGAAACAACAGAAGACGTCTGCGGCATTGGCGACCTTGCCAAAAAGGTGGACGATATCTACTTTACCGTGCCCAAAGAAAAGCGCTCACCCGGCCTTAAAATCACCCTTTCGGTGTCATCTTTCGTGCCTAAAGCCTTTACGCCTTTTCAGTGGGCAAAGCAGGATACCCGCGAAGAACTTGCCGTAAAACAGGCGGCTCTCGGAGAAAACATAAAGTCAAAGCGCATTAAATACAACTACCACGAGGCTCCCGTAAGCGTGCTTGAGGGCGTTTTTGCCCGCGGCGACAGAAGGCTTGCAAACGTGCTTTTGAAAGCGCATGAAAAAGGAGTTCGATTTGATGGTTGGAGCGAGTTTTTCAGCATGGAAAAATGGCTCGAAGCCTTTGAAGAATGTGGCTTGTCGCCCGAATTTTACACGCGCGCAAGGTCTTTTGACGAAATCTTGCCCTGGGATATGATAGACGTGGG
>CAZSIY010000091.1:0-6496 GCA_964606825.1 uncultured Oscillospiraceae bacterium
CTCGCGCCATTTCGGTTCTAAAATCATCTCGGGCGACGACAACATCTTTTTGCTCATGAGCGAAGAGAGCACAAAGCGTTTATGCTTTTCGAGTTTTCCGAGAGAGGCCAAAAGTCTTGCTCTTGCGGAAGACACAAAAGCCTCCAACTCCGCTTTATCGGGGACGGCAATCTCCGCTGCCGCCGACGGCGTAGGCGCCCTCAAATCCGCAACGAAATCCGCAATTGTAAAATCCGTTTCATGGCCGACCGCAGAAATTACGGGTATCTTTGAAGAAAAAATCGCCATGGCAACCGACTCTTCGTTAAACGCCCACAAATCCTCAATGGAGCCGCCGCCTCTGCCCACAATAAGCACATCGGCAAGCTCTTTCAAATTAAAATATTCTATTGCTTCGCATATGGAATTTGCGGCACCCACACCTTGAACAAGCGCCGGGTATATTTTTATATTCGCAAGAGGATATCTTCTTGATATAACGTTAATAATATCTCTTATCGCCGCGCCGTTTGGCGCAGTAACCACGCCTACAACCGACGGGTATTGCGGTATTGCCTTTTTGTGTTCTTCGGCAAAATAGCCTTTTGCCTCAAGCGAGGCTTTAAGCTGTTCGTATGCGGCGTAAAGGCGGCCGATTCCGTCGGGTATCATGTCTTCAACGTACACCTGATACTGGCCGTCGCGTTCAAAAACGCTTACGCGCCCGGTTACAATTACGCTCATGCCGTTTTCAGGTTCAAACTTAAGCCTTTGGGCACTTGAGCGAAACATAACCGCGCGAACGTTTGAACTGCCGTCTTTGAGCGACATGTACATGTGACCAGTGTAATGATGCTTAAAATTTGATATTTCGCCCCTAAGGCACACCATAGAAAGGTTAATATCCGTATCAATTTTTCTTTTTATATAGCTGTTTAGCTCACTTACTGTAATAACCTGCATTTTTAAACTAACCCTTTATAATGTCGGCAAGAACGCCGTTTATAAAAGACGGTGCTTGATCGTCGCTGAATTTTTTTGCAAGTTCAACAGCTTCGTTTATCGAAATTTGATAAGGAATGTCGCCGTAATTTATCTCGCTGAGCGAAAGGCGCATAATAGCAAGATTAATCTTGGAAACTCTGTCAAGTTTCCAATTTTCAAGAGAACTTTCCAAAAGTCCGTCTATTTGTTCAACATTTTCAAAGCAATCGCAAACCGTCTTTTTTACATACTCCGTGTCGGCTTTTGTCAACTTTGCAAATTCGTCGGACGTGCAAAATATATCCCATATGCCGTCAAAATCATTTTCTGTGTGAAAAGGTGTTTCAAATATAAGTCTGAAAGCACTTTCACGTGCTGCTTTTCTACTCATTTGTTTCCTCCGAATTATAATAAGTCTTACTCGTCGCCGGGTTCTTTTTCTTCTGCGTTTTCAATGGGCGTGGGTTCTTCTTCCTTAGGAATTTCAATTCCCACCACGCGAACGTTTACCTTTGTAACGGCAAGGCCAGTCATAAGCTCAACCTCACGTTTTACCGCATCTTGAACGTTCCATGCGACCTCGGGTATGCGAACGCCGTAATTTACAATCACGTTCACGTCAATTGCAACTTCGTTTTCGGTCATGGCAACTTTTATTCCGCCGCCGGAAGGTTTTTTTGCGAATTTTCTCGCAAAGCCTTCAACTATTCCCGTTCCCGTGCCGTACACGCCCTCAATTTCCGATACAGCAACCGTGGTAATGGTTACGACAACTTCGTCTGAAATTTTAATGTTGCCCGTTGTTTCGGGCGTGTTTTTAATCTCATCCATGAAAAAAGCCTCCCTTGTTCAAATGCACATGCAATATGAATTTTGTATTATGTTTTTTATAATGTTCTTTTGTTATCAATTATAGTTTAAATACATTATAACACAAAAATTACTCAACTTCAACTATTTTTATGTTATTATTTTTGGTAAGTTCATAAACCGCATCAATTATTTTTGCCGTATCATTTGTTGAGAGGCCGTCACTTTTAACGGTAACGTTCACGCTGTCGCCGTTTACAAACACCACGGCATCTTCAAAACCCTTGGATTTTAATATAGCTTCCGCCGATGTTTCAATCTGTGCCGCGGTAATCAGCTCATCGAGGCGCGCTTCGGCGGTTTTCTTAGCATCTTCCGAAAGATTTGGGTTTGAAATGGATTTTTCAAGTTCTTCTTTTACTCTAGAGCGCGTTTTTTCCCTTTCGAGCCTGTATGATGCAAAACTGTCGTCTTTTTTTGCATCGGCATTTACGAGCGCCGTGTCGCCGATTTCGGGCTCAATGCTTTCTTCTTGCACGCTGAGCACGTCTTTTGTTTCTTCTTCGGCATCGTACCTGTAATTTAAATATCCGGCAATTCCGAGCATGATAGCAAGAGTTGCTATAAGCATTTGCTTCTTTTTTAAAATCATAAACATTTTTCTCTCTCCTAAAATTATTTTCAATCTGCGCTTAAAACCTTCACCTTATGTATAGGAACGTCCAACACTGCGGACACAGCTTCCGTTATTTGCACGTTTACGCCGCTGTTTCCGACACCTCTTGCCACTATCATAACGCCCCTCACCTCGGGAAGAATTTCCTCGCATATAAAAGGCTCTTCTACCGACGAGGCTTTTTTCATAACCGCGCTTTTTTCTTCGGTGATATTTTTTGCACCGTCAGATGATGAAACAGCAGAGCTCACATTGGTTTCGGCTTTTTTCACTCCGGTGTTTTCGTATGTAATCAAAACCGTAACATCGCTTACACCGCTTATCTTTTCGACGGTGTTTTTAAGCTTTTTCTGAATTTGAGCCCGCTCCGATGAAAAACTATCAGCAAACGTTTGGGGCACCTTTTCTTTCTCGTCTTTTTTTGCGGGAAAGGAAGAAATTGCCAAAAGCAAAATACCTACAGCAAACAAAATAAAAAAGTACATTTTTACGTTTTTCAGCTTTTCGATGTTAATTTTCAAGTAACTCACCTCATAACCAAAGGTTTGGCATTAAATTTGTTTTTTATCCGCAAATTAATATCGCTAACTTCCCTCATTTGCCGCACGTTTTTCCAAAGATTTAAGCTCAAGCAATGCTTTTTCGCGATATTTTTCCGCCTCACTTGTATATTCAAAAGACTCTTGAAAATCAGAAAAAGAAAAATCTTTAAATTTTTTAAGCGGCGAAAGAAGTGTATATAAAATAAATATTCCGAGCACAAGGGAGATTATTCCTTTAAATTTTTCCGACGGCGAAAGCATTTGAACAACCGCCGAAAATATCGCGGCAAAGCAAATCGCCGTAACATAGCTCTGTATCTCTTGCAAATTCTCACCCCACCCCTATAAGCAAAATAACCGAAAGCGAAAAAACAAACATAACCGTAAGCAAAATAACGCAAATCATAATGTGAATTATCGTTTGTCCCACGTCCGCCACGCAATCGCATATGCGTTTGTCACAAAAAGGCTCGGTTATTCCGGAGGCGAATTTTAAAAGAATACCGGCGCAAAAAAGTTTCACAACCGGAATTGCACAAAGCGAAAAAATTACGATTATTCCCGCTGTTCCGAAAGAATTTTTGAAAATTTTAAATGAAGCAAACACCATTTCGGAAGAGTCGGCCAAAAATCCGCCCACAATCGGCACACTGTGACCTATTGCATATTTTACGGCATTTATTCCGCGAACGGCGCCGGAAGATGCATTTATGCCCGAAAGGCCCATCATTCCCGCAAATACAGTAAGCAAAAATCCCAAAATCCAAAACACAATTTGCCTCACCAATTGCACAAGGCGCATAATGTGAACCTCGGAAGATATGTGGTTTGCCATGCATAAAATTCCCGCCATAAAAAAGGCGTTGAGTGCAAACCCGCCCACAAATTCCGACAAAATATTTACAGCCAAAAGAAAAAGCCCATCGAGTCCAGCCTTTTCCACCGACGGCGCAACCGCCGACACTATGCCCACATATGCGGGAACCGAAATTTTTACAAATTCCGTTATTTTTTCGGAAGTGTCAAAAGCTGTTTCGTACGCTGTTTTGAGAATTCCGAGCAGAAAAGCGGCAATTACGCCGTAACAAATAAAAAATACAACCTGAGAGCTGTTTTTCACAAAGTCTGCCCCGACTCCTTTTACACATGCCAAAAGCATGGCAAAGCCGACAATTGCCGCAGTATACGCCACTCCGTCTTTTAAATCATTTATGAAATAAGCGGCTAACCTTTTTAAAATGCCCTCAAATTCTGCACCGTTTCCGTTTACAACAGCTTTCACAACGTCCGCAAACTCGGAATAGCCCAAAATTTCTTCACTTTCGCCAAGGCTTATGTTCGGTATTAAATTTTCAAAATCATGTGCGTACACATTTATCACAAATGTAATAGAAAGCAAAATCGCCAAAATGCAAATTCTTTTCATCATTATCCCATCATGTCCGCTATAGATTGAAATATTTCCAAAATCATCGGCATTGCCATATACAGCATCGTGAGCTTACCCACGGTTTCAAGAGCCGAAGCCACGGCTTTCGAGCCGCTTTGAGCACATATGTCAACACCGAAGTTCGTAGCATAGGCAACGGAAAGAATTTTTATTATAATCGCCAAACATTCGCCGTTTATGCCGCTTACGCTCTTCACTTTCGAAAAAAGAGCGCCTATGCCCGAAATTATGCTTGACGACTTAAAAAACATCAAAATACAAACCGAAACGGAAACGAGAAGTGCGCCTGTTTCAAAATCTTCTTTTATGATAAGCGAAATGAGGCTTGCGCAAACAGCCAAAACCGCCAGATTTATTATCATATGTCAAACAGCTCCCGCACGGTATCAAAAAGCACGCCGACTTGCCGCACCACTATGAGCAAAACCACAATAAGCCCCGCAAGCGACAACATAAACGCCTGTTCATCTCTCCCCGACTGCACAAGGAGCCTGTAAAGCACAGAAACAATTATCCCTATTGCCGCTATTTGAAAAATGAGTTCCGTTCCCATGGCATCACCTAAAACAATATTGCGCAAATCATCACGCCACCGTATATTCCAAGCATGCGAACGAGTTTACAATTCTTTCTTTTTTCCTCGCCCGCCTCAAATGCAAGGGCGCGTATACGCTCCGACAAATTTTGAAGTTGAAGTTTTTGCTGTGAGGCATCGTAGGCAAGAAACGCATCACTGCAATTTGAAATATACTCGCAGTCAGACTTTTTAAGGCTCATAACGGGTGCCAAGGTTTCAAGCGCGCCGCACCAAGCCTCTCCGGCAGTAAATCCGTCATCGACAAGAGCGGAAATTTTGTCAAAAAGAAGAGAAACTTTGCCCTTTGTATTTGGTGACACTTTTAAAAAGAGTTGCTTCACTGGCTCCAGAGTATATCCCAATTGGTCGGACATAAGAAGAACCGCGTCTGCAAGGTTTGCAAGTTCGCGCTCGCGGGAAACCATACATTCCGCAAAGCAACAGCCTATTAGGCTTGCCGAAACCATTACCAAAACTGCGCCGATTAATTTAAAAATCATATCTCGTCCTCCCTGTATATTTTGTCAGTAATTCCTTTGCCTTTTAAAAACACAATTCTGTCGAAACAGCGTTTTAAAAGGCTTTTCCCATATTTTTGTATGAGGTCGTCTATGTTTAACGCGTGTGCCGTGGCAATTACGCTCACGCCGCTTGCACGTGCGCACAAAACAGCGTTAAAATCTTCTTCACTTCCTATTTCATCAGTAGCAATCACTTCAGGAGACATAGAGCGAAGCATCATTTGCATTGCCCTGACTTTTGGGTAACCACTGCAAACAAAAGAGCGGTTGCCAACGTCGTTTTGCGCTTTTGCGCCAAAAGTCGATGCAATTTCGCATCTTTCGTCCGCAATGCCCACTTTAAACGCCTTACCCGATATTATTCCGCTTCCGAAAACGCGGCACAAATCGCGAAGCACAGTAGTTTTTCCGCAACCGGGCGGCGATGCTATAAGCGTGTTTAAAACCGTCTTTTCGAAAAGCAAACGCACCGCAATTGGCAGTGAACACCCTTTTACTTCACGGCTTATGCGAATACATATTGCCGAAATGTCTTTGATGTGCTTCAACTCGCCGTCTAAAATAACGGCAGTTCCGCAAAACCCTATTCTGTGCCCACCCTCAACGGTTACAAAGCCGTCTTTTATGGTTTCGTTTACGCTGTACATGCTCCCGTCGGACACTTTGTTTACAATATGATTTATTCGTCCACAATCAGCAATTATATTTTTCCCGAAAATATCTTTTGCCAAAATCATTTCGCCGCCTATTTCAAAAACAACAGGCTTTTCAAGGGCAAGCCTGATTTCGCAAAGATTGCAAATTTTATCTTCTCCCAAAAGTTTCACAGCCGCGATTGCTTCGCTGTCTGCGTAGCGAGATATGTCGTCGGTTATTTTTTTTGCCAACATTGCACTTGACGACTTTTCCGATTTGTACGTATTCACCATTTGCTCACCTCGGTATATTATATTACAT
>CAZSIY010000092.1:0-6448 GCA_964606825.1 uncultured Oscillospiraceae bacterium
GAGCGCATGACTGTTAATCATGATGTCGTTGGTTCAAGTCCAACAGGGGGAGCCAGAATTTGCGGTCAAAATAGATGTAATCTGTTTTGACCGCATTTTTATGCGTTTTTTGAGCATTTTTGGGAAATTTAAAATGAATAAAAAACGGTAGATGAACCCACCGCTTTTACCGGACTTGAACCGGGGACGGGGGTAAATCAAGCGGATTTTGCGATAGAAAAATCCGCAAATTAAAAATCGAAAAAATATATAATCAAATCGTGAACAATATAAGCAATGATAATTATACGGATGACTATCAAGTAAGGTCTATTGAAAAAACTGCAAATGATACTTTTGACTTTATGGCTTCCATTGATATGACAAATGTATGGAACACATAAAAAATGGAACGAACAAATGAAAACCATAATAGGAGCAATAGCTCCGGTGGGTGAGAAAGATGCAATGCTTGCGCAGCTTAAAGCAACAGAAATTACAGGAACATTCACAATAAATGCCGAAATTGATTCGGATATTCTCGCAAATACTTCCGATAAGGCAAAATTGAATGAATATACAGCATTTTCGTGGACTGCAAAAGATAATTCTAATATCAACGAAAATATGTATGGATTTAATTCTGAAAGCAAAAGACATTTTATTGTAACTTCAAAGTCATATGTTGAGGGAGATCCTCACAAGTTGACAATAACGGTTAAACCTCGGAATGTATCGGAAAATAAAAAACTTACAATCGGTGATTTGGAAGATGCATATTCGACCGGGGACGAGTGGGGTGATCTTGCTTTCCATGCAAGAAACTGTACAGTAAACGGAACATACGGAGATGATGCAAAAACAGTAAGTATGACGGCAAGCGGAATAACAGATTCTGTATTCACTTACTACACCTTAATTGATGATATGAGCGATATGGAAAATGCGGGAAAAGAATATATACTTATAAGAAAGCAAGCACTGTCAGCAGACGATAACTAAGGGTGTTAAGCAAAGTATTGCTTAACGCCCTGTAAATATTATATCATAGTGCTTTGTCAAGGTAAGACTGAGAAACAGTTCCACCTTGACAATAAGAATTTGGGAGCAATACTTTTTATTTTTTTAGAAAAGTGTCACCCATCATTGACAATTGTACAGTTAAAAAACAAAACAAAAATCAAATTCATTGACTTAAACCGAACATTGTGTTATACTGTTTCTTGTAGTATGTACAAAAAATATTCAAATAATATATTTCGGAGGGATATTCAGTGAGTATATCGAAAAAACTGTTCGGCGCAATGTCCGACGGCAGAGAAGTTTATGTTTTTACCGTTGACAACGGCAAAGGTCTTAAAGCCGAGTTTTTAACTCTCGGTTGCATTATAAAAAGTCTTGTTTTCAGCGGCGGTAAGGAACCAGTGGACGTTGTTTTGGGCCGCGACACATTGGAAGAATATTTGGATAATGACGGATATTTCGGCGCGGCTGTCGGAAGATTTGCAAACAGAATAAACAATTCCGTGTTTGAAATAGACGGTACCACTTATAAAATAAATAAAAACCAGGCAAACTGCACGCTTCACGGTGGAAATTGCGGCTATTCTCACAAACTTTGGGAGCCTATGTACGATGACGAAAATTCGTCTTCAATATCTTTTGAATTAAAGAGCCCCGACGGCGACGAAGGTTTCCCGGGAACTCTCGACGTTATGGTTACATACACGGTTACAGAGGAAAATGCACTTGAAATTCACTACGAGGCAGTAGGCGATAAAGACACCGTCGTAAACTTAACAAATCACAGCTACTTTAACCTCAACGGCCATTCTTCGGGCGCAGTAACAGAGCATAGATTGAGATTGAATTGCGACTTTTTCACCCCTTGTGACAGCTCGCTTATTCCCACGGGCGAAGTGCTTAGAGTAGATGATACTCCTTTTGATTTCAGAGAGTTTAAAACCATAGGCGAGGATATAGATGCCGATAATGAGCAGTTAAAATACGGCCTCGGTTATGACCACAACTTTGTGATAAACGGAAGATCCATGAGAGAAGCCGCAGTTTTGATAGGAGATAAAAGCGGCGTAAGAATGACAACTTACACCGACAAACCCGCAGTTCAGGTTTATACCGCAAATCAGCTTGACGACAAGCGCGTTTGCAAAGACGGAGCCGTTTATCCCAAACGTGCTGCTGTTTGCCTGGAAACTCAGCATTTTCCAAACAGTACAGCGGTATCGCATTTCCCGTCGCCCATTTTGCCTTGCGGCGAAAAATACGATTTTACAACCGTATATGCATTTGATGCCGAATAAGGAAATGCATAAGCTCTTTTTGAACATGAGGTGAAGACTTTGTATGATTTTTTTAGGGCGGTAGCGGCAGTTCCCGAGGTTTCGGTTGCCAATCCGTCTGTAAACTGCGAGCGGATTTTGAAAATGCTGAAAAATGCCGAAAAATCGAACCCGGATTTTGTGGCTTTTCCGGAGCTTTGTATTACGGGATATACATGCGGAGATTTGTTTTTTCAATCGACTCTTTTAAACGCGGCAAAAGATGCGCTGAAAACACTTGTGAAAACAAGCTGTGAGCTTGATTTCCCCTTCGCTGTGGGCATGCCTTTGGAAATTGGCGGCAAGATTTTCAATTGTGCTGTCGTGATTTTAAAAGGCCGCGTTTTGGGAATTGCCGTTAAAACTTTTGTGCCCAATTACGGCGAGTTTTACGAAAAACGCTGGTTTTCGTCTGCTTGCGAGCTTGCGGAAAAAGAAATTCCGGCGCGCATTTTGGAACTTGATGAGAAATATTTTATCCCCGTGGGCAACGACTTGGTGTTTGATTTTTGCGACAATGTGAAAATCAGTGTGGAAATTTGCGAGGACTTGTGGGCGCCTATTCCGCCGTCGTCGATGTTTTTTCTCGGCGGCGCGGAAGTTGTGATAAACATTTCCGCCAGCAACGAAACCATTTCCAAAAGAAATTACAGGCGTTCCCTTGTTGCAAGCAGCTCCGCGCAGTGCATGGGTGCGTATGTTTACGCTTCCGCGGGTAACGGCGAGTCCACTTCCGATTTGGTGTTTTCCGGTCATAGTGTAATTGCGGAAAACGGAACTGTTATTGCCGAGAGTAAACCCGAAATTTGCGGCGAATATCTCATTTCGGCCGATATCGATTTGGGAAAAATAAGGGCTGACAGGCGAAAAATCACCACTTTTTCCGATGCAACAACGTTTTACGGCGCTCGCGGAAAAGTTCGCATAGTAGATTGCGGCGATTATGATTTAAAGAGCGACGGTTCGCTTTTGAAAGTGTATAAATATCCCTTTGTGCCGACCGATGAAAAAGTGCGCGTAGAAAGGTGCCTCTCGATTTTCGAAATTCAGGTTGCGGGTCTTAAAAAGAGGCTTAAAGTAACGGGTGCAAGGCCTGTTATCGGTGTGTCCGGCGGCCTTGACTCAACACTTGCGCTCTTAGTGTGCGTAAAGGCGGTAAAAGAGCTCGGAAAACCCGCTTCGGATGTTTGCGGAATAACGCTTCCGTGCTTCGGCACTTCCGACAGAACTTACAACAATGCCCTTGCCCTTATGGAAAAACTCGGCATCACTTGCGAGGAAATCAGCATAAAAGAGGCATGCATGGTGCACTTTAAGGATATCGGTCAAAATCCGTCGAATTACGATTTGACTTTTGAAAATTCCCAGGCGCGCGAACGCACGCAAGTGCTTATGGACTACGCCGGCAAAATAGGCGGCCTTGTGGTCGGAACGGGTGATTTAAGCGAACTTGCGCTGGGATGGTGCACCTATAATGCCGACCATATGAGCATGTACGGCGTAAACGCAAGCATTCCCAAAACTCTTGTGCGCTGGATGGTAGACACTATCGCCCAAAACGACATTTTCTCGGGTTGCAAAGAAATTTTGAAAGATATTTCCGATACTCCCATAAGTCCCGAACTCATACCTCCCGACGAAACTGGAAAAATATCTCAGGAAACCGAGAATATAGTGGGACCGTACACTCTTCATGACTTCTTTATGTATTATGTTTTGCGTTTTGGCTTTGAACCCGCGAAAATTTACGAGCTTGCAAAACGTGCATTTAAAGATGATTATGACGAAAATACAATATTAAAATGGCTTAAAAATTTCTATTCAAGATTTTTTACACAGCAATTCAAACGCAACTGCCTGCCCGACGGCGTAAAAGTGGGAAGCGTTTGCCTTTCACCGCGCGGTGATTGGCGAATGCCCTCCGATGCCGCATCGAAATGCTGGCTTGATGCGGTTGAAAAGCTTGTATAAAATAAAATTAAAATAAGAAAGGGTTTTTACAAATGAAAAAGAAAACTGTTTTTAAAACAGTCGTTTGCCTAATAGCAATTGCCGTTATCGCATTTTTGGCATTTTATGTCAAAGGTCCGGGCGTTGCGGATTGCTCCACTTGCGATGCAAGCGGAAAAGTGGGCGAGGCTGTTTGTGAAGTGTGCTCGGGCGAGGGCAAAGTTCCCGCTGGAAGATACTATTCCACCGTTATGGCGCTCGTGCCGCCAATTGTGGCAATAGGCTTGGCACTTGTTACAAAAGAAGTGTACAGCTCGCTTTTTATAGGTATTTTGTTCGGAGGAGTTTTATATTCCGAATTCAGCTTTGAGGGCACCGTGGTTCACGTGTTCTCAGATGGTTTTGTGGGTAGTATTGCCGATGCTTATAACGTAGGTATACTTTTGTTCCTCGTAATTTTGGGTGCTATGGTTGCCATGATGAATAGAGCGGGCGGTTCCGCGGCGTTTGGCCGTTGGGCATCAAAGCACATAAAAACAAGAGTAGGAGCACAGCTTTGCACTGTTGTTTTAGGTTGCCTTATTTTTATAGACGACTACTTTAACTGCCTTACCGTAGGAAGCGTAATGCGCCCGGTAACGGATAAGCACAACGTTTCCCGCGCAAAGCTTGCATATCTTATAGATGCAACTGCGGCTCCCGTTTGCATAATAGCTCCAATTTCATCTTGGGCGGCCGCTGTGAGTGGATTTGCCAAAGGCTCGGGAATGAACGGATTTCAGCTTTTTATAAGCGCAATTCCGTATAACTTCTACGCAATTCTCACGATAACAATGATGCTTTTCCTAGCATTTTCGAAATTTGATTACGGCCCGATGAAATTGCACGAAGCTAATGCTTTAAGAGGTGACATTTTCACAAGCGGCGGCGAGGAATTCAAAAATTCCAAAGACAGTGACGCAAATCTGAAAGGAAGAGTGTGCGACCTTGTTGTGCCCATAATTGTTTTAATTGTTGCTTGCGTAATAGGCATGATATATTCAGGTGGATTTTTCACTTCGGGCGAAGAAGGTTACAAAAACTTTATAACCGCTTTTTCGAATTCGGATGCTTCCGTAGGTCTTGTGTACGGCTCATTCATTACACTTATTTTCACGGTATTGTTTTTCATGGCAAGACGAGTTCTCTCGTTTAAAGAGTGCATGGAGTCAGTACCCGAAGGCTTTAAGACAATGGTGCCCGCAATAATGATTTTGGCATGTGCGTGGACTCTTAAAGGTATGACCGACAGTCTCGGCGCAAAAGAATTTATTGCCGAAATAGTTAAACATTCGGCAGGCAGCTTTATGAGCTTCCTCCCCGCGGTTATATTCCTTATTGCCGTAGGACTTTCCTTTGCAACGGGAACCTCTTGGGGAACTTTCGGTATACTTATTCCCATAGTTATTGCTGTGTTTGGTTTTGACAAGGGTGAAATTACCGTTGTTGCAATTTCGGCTTGCATGGCCGGCGCTGTGTGCGGTGACCACTGCTCACCTATTTCCGATACCACGATTATGGCTTCGGCGGGTTCGCAGTCGAACCACTTAAATCACGTTTCCACTCAGCTTCCATATGCTTTAACAGTTGCTCTCGTGTCTTTTGTTTGCTACATAATCGCCGGTTTTGTAAGCAATTGGTACATTATGCTTCCACTTTCGATTGCACTCATGATTGCCGTGCTTTTCGTAATAAGAGCGGTTTGCGCAAAAAAATCTTGCAGATAGTATTACATTAAAACGCTTTGTCAATAGTTGCCATTGAAACGGAATAATTGCTATGTTGCATTTATAAAAATTTTTGGTTAAAAACAGTTGACATATTTGCGGGGGTGTGATATAATTTTACGGTAAACCGCATAGGCATGGTTGTCTAAATCCGCGTTGGCGAATACCATAGTTTAGCGAGATTGAATGGAGGAGGTGCTTCATAATGTATGCAGTTATCGAAACAGGTGGCAAGCAGTACAAAGTTTGCGAAGGTGATGTTGTTTTCATCGAAAAAGTAGCAGGTGCTGAGGGCGATGCTGTAAAGTTTGACAAGGTTTTGGCGCTCGGCGGCGACAAAACAGTATTCGGTACTCCCACAGTTGAGGGCGCAAGCGTTGATGCAAAGGTTCTCAAACAGGGTAAGAACAAGAA
>CAZSIY010000093.1:0-6375 GCA_964606825.1 uncultured Oscillospiraceae bacterium
GTTGTAAATTCCCGCGGGGTGGTCGCTATCGGGATATGGCGGAAGAGGTTTATTTTTGTCTTCTATATTAATATAAAAGTATCCGTCATTTTTTACATTGGTTTTAAATTTCAATTCATCTTCGGCGGAATTGTTTTTGGCATAAAGCCTTAAATCGTCGCCGTTGTCACATTCTAATTTTACATATGTGTAGCCAGTGCGAATAGGCTCCAGCGCCAGTTTGCACAAGTTGTACCATTTGCCCTCGTTTTCCGCGGAATAGGGAAAATAGCCGTTGTCCATAAGGAATATTGTCGCCTTTATATAAGACCACGTGCTCTCCGAGCTTGAGCTTGCATCAAAATAATCGGGATTGTGGAGCATGTAGCCGGGGTTTACCACCTGTGACGGGTTGTCTTTTATTTGGCTGTCGTCGGGTATGGAAAAGTCTTTGTCTTTATTTGGTATTTTATATTCCAAAATGTCGTTTTTGGCAGTGCCTTTGGGTTTGAAATACCTTGTGTCAAAATATATTTTCACGGCATACCCCTGCATGTCGTACTGGGGCTCGGCGTGCCTTGCGCTCTCTTTTGCCTTTGCTGTTTCGTCGTCAATGTATTTTTCTCTTTTGTCGCCGGTGAGGTTTAACTTGTCGGCATTCTTTTCCGCGGATATTTTCGCCTCTCGCACCGCGGTAATTACTGTTTCGTCATCTTCGGGCAAATATTTGCCTTTATTAGGCTTGTCCACCGAAAAATATATGTCGGCTTCGTCGCCCATGTACACGGTCGCCCTGTTAGTATCTTCGGTGAGAAGCGGCGAAGACAGGGCGTGGAGATACACCTCGCGCTCCGTCAAATCACTTGTATTTAAATCCTCTGCCAAAACCGCACCGGGCATGGCTCCGATAAGTAGGACAATGCTCAAAAAAAGAGATATTATTCTGCTTGTTTTCATATGTGTAAACTCCTTTTTGTAAAAATTCAATAAAGGGGACATACGCCCCGAAGTTAAAAGATTTCCCCTTTCAGGCGGCGCAAAACTTATTGTGCCGTCTGAAAGAAGAGGAAGGCAGATGCCTTCCGCCTCTTTTGGAGTATTAATAACCTAATGAATGGAGAACATATGCTACGTCTGTAATATCGATATTACCGTCGCGGTTCAAATCGTATTTAACGAGTCTTTCCGCGTTGCTGTCGTTAATATCGTATGTGCCGTAGTATGAAGTAACAGCCGCGAGGTCGTAATCGTCTATAACATAGTCCATAGCGATATCGCCTACGAGGAAGTTGTGATTCATAACTTTGCCATTTACTTCAACCTTGTTGTTTACACCCACTTTTACGCTGTTCCAGAAGTTAAGTTCAAGTTCAACATCGCCTTCTTCAAGGTTTGTCTGATAAGCGTACTTTCTAAATCCGGGAGCTTCCAAAGTAACTGTAATAAGGCCTACGGGAACGTCTGTAAATTCTACATTACCTGCGTTTGCGCTTGTTATTTCAACATTTTCTGTAGCTTTTCCACCGAATACGTCTTTTATAGTAATTTTCATGTTGTTGTATGCAGCTGCAACATTAGCGTTGATATCATGCTCAAACTCAATGTTTACTTTTACATTTCTTTTAGCCTGTGCAACGGTAGCACTTGTAGCGTCAGCTACAACAAGAACATCTCCTTCATATTCCTTCTCGTCTGTTGTGTTGTATTTTGTAGCTATAACTTTGTTAGCATAAGTTTTATCAACACCTACTTTGTAATCACCAACAGCGGGGATAACAATTTTACCGATAACGATTTCGCTTACAACATCTCTTTGAACAGATGTGTAGTTAAAGCTGTAAACGTCGTCTTTTGCGTTGTTTTTGATAATTGTAATGTTGTCGTTTGCTTCAACCACTTCATATCCGGGAGCGTTTGTAGCAATTTTGAGCTCGGCGTTTACAAATTCGTTAATCTTTTTGTTCTCATCGGCTTTAAGAACTATGTTGTATTCACCGTTTGTGCCTGCAGATTCAACAAAAACGTTGATTTTATCTGTTATGCTAGTCAAAGACACATTTCTGCGGAAAGTAGCATTCACTACTGCGGCATCATCTTTTGTATATGTCACATTTTCATCGTCAATGCGAATTCCAAATCTCTGAGTATCATCGTTCGCTACTGTAATGTTGATAACAGGTGCACCGTCATCGCTAGCTACAATTTTAAGAGCATCACTAGCGTTAGCTCCCAATCTTATGCCGTCGCCTACAACATCTGCTGTAATGTGTGAATTTCCTTTAATTGTAACGTCACCCCAAAGAATAACCTTACCAATGATATTTGATACATTAATGTCAGAATTTTCTACTATAAGTTTTCCGGCACAGTTTGTACAGAAAACCGAAGACAATTTTGCCTGTGTTTCACGATTAATATTTAATTTTGATCCATTTTTAAATGTAACAACCGGCGTAATGTTTTCCCAAAATTCTGTATCAATTAAGTAGCAACCGGAAAGTTTGTTAGCATTAATTTCAACATTATCAAATGTCAAATCACTACTGCCGTACATATGGAATACAGCTGTTGGAGCTGTCATTTCATCGACATTTATAGTACCATTTTTAAAAGTAATTTCGCGGTACTGTACGTCGGGTGTTTTAATATTAACAGCGTGTCTGTTCATATTGATAACAACGCTATCATCAACATTGCCATCCTTTCTCCACCAAATGCCGCGTCTAATTATATTTGCTGATGACGGTGCATTTGTGCTGTTTACCTCAACATCTGCAAGCAATGTAATTTCAGCGCCTGCCGGTGCTGCTTTAAGAGCCTGCTCTATTGTTGCATAATTTGTATCGCCGATTTTAGCAACAAAAGATGTTTGGTTTGTAACATTTGAAGCCGAAGATACAGTTGTTCTTTCGTCAGCTTTCAAAACTGTTTCACCATCTTTTATTTTAAACACACCGTCTGTGCAAGTAGGAACATTTTCAAATACTGTGTTTTCGAGTTCAAGATTTATAGTTGTATCGGAGTCTCTTACAACAGATCTGGTAATTGTAGTATCATCTGAATATTTAAAGGTTGAGTTTTTAACAGATCCGCTTACAACAGAGAACATAAACTCATTTACCTTGCCCTCAAAATCCAAATTCTCGATAGACGCATTGGGAAAACCGTAAAATCCGCAATCTGTATTCTCTACATTTACGGTTGTATCATTAAGCTCAACGGTTGTGCCTGCATTATGTCCTTCGCCGTAAAATACGGTGTTACAAGCGTATTCTCCAGTGCAAGTATTATTTCCGGCATTAATAGATACGTTGTCAAATTTAGCTGAACTGCTATTATAAACGCCTATAAATCCGCAAGCGTTGTTAAATTCTGTCGGTGCATCAAACGTAAGGTTGCTCATTGTAACGCTTGAAGTATTACCTACCCAACCAATGCCAAACAAAGCATCGCCGCCACTTTTTGTGCTATCGGTTATAATATTTATCTTACTGCTTTCTTTATCCTTACCAACAAAATTAATATTTCCGTAAACACCGATGCAAGGATTGGGTAAATTAGTTGCATCGAGAGTAAGCGTATTGTTGTCTAATTTTACAGTAGTCGGATATGTCGCCGAAACATGACCTGCATATTGAGCATCTCCAATAAGCTCAATTGTAACGTCGCCTGTTCCTTGATTTGCCGCTGTAAGAGCATCTGCAAAAGTTGCATACTCTGTATTGCCTATTTTTGCAACATTACCGGCCGCAAAAGCTGTAAAGCTCATTGATCCGAGCAACATTGCGGCAGAAATAACTCCTGCCAAAAGTTTTTTACCTTTCATATATTTGTTCCTCTTTTCTAAGAATTTTTTGTGCCGAACGGCTACGCTTTGATATTTCTTTTCTCCTTTCCAAGCAAAACTTAACCGAACATGCACTGATTTCCAAGGAGATAACTCTCCCCCGTTTTTATATAATTATCCGCAAAGCGGTAATTATCTGTTCATTAAATCCAACATCCTTGAGCACATTACGGCAACCTCTGCACGAGTGGCAAAGCCTTTAGGGGTTACACCGCCGTTTGAGCCTTGAATAATTCCCGCGTTTACCATTGCCGCCATTGCGCCGCGAGCATAATCGGAAATATCTCCGTTATCGCCGAAAGCATTTAAACAGCTTGTATCTTCCGCGGAAAGCACATAACCTTTTTGCGAAAATGCCCTGTATGCAAGGGTTATGAGGTCTTGCCTGGTGATAGTGTTTTCGGGCATAAAATTTTCACCGCTTCCGTTTGCAATGCCTGCTGCTTTGGCGCTTCCTATTGCGTTATAATAGTAAGAACCTACGAGCACATCGGCAAAGTTTTCGGAAAAAGCGTTATTTACAGAAAACATTCTGGTAAGTATCAACATAAAGTCGCCGCGCTTAATATTATTTGCGGGGGCAAACTCCGTAGCGCTTATGCCGCTTATAATGCCCTTGTTTTTAAGTTTATATATGGCATCTTTTGCCCAAACGTGGTTTTCGAGGTCGGTAAATATTGCCGAGGTAGAAGTGCCGCCAAAGCTACCGCTAAATCCACCGCCGCCGGAAGAGCCGGAGCCCTTTCCGCCACCACCGCCTCCGCCGCCACCGGAGGAACTATTGTCGGAAGAAGAATTGTCATCGTCTTTATCGGAAGATGTATTATCATCTTTTTTGCTTTCGGTTTCAAACACTTTAAGGTCTTCGCTGTCTACATATCCGTCGCGGTTGAAATCCGCCGCAATGGTGTATTCGCTTTTGCCGGAAATCACAGCGCTAACCTTTGCTTTGTCCTCTTCGTCCACCTTGCCGTCGTTATTTACGTCGCCCGGCACAAAGTCGGCATTTGTAAGCGATATGGCTTTATCAAAGTTGACGTCTGTTTTTACATAGGGCACATAGCCTATGCTGGAAATTTCAACAGTGTATTTATCACCTTTTAAAACGTCATTTTTTACGGTATAAGAAGCTATGGTGCCGTTTCCGCGGTATTTTTCGGAAAGGTTTACCTTTATAGAGCTTTTTGTTCTTTGGTTGGTAATAGTAAAGGTAACAACACCGTCTTTATTAGACTCATCAAAATTGGGAACCTTATCCATTGTGAGAGTAACGGAAGCTGTTGCCGCCTCGTTGTCGCTTTCTATTGCGGAGGCCTTTATACTGTTTTTCGCGGAGAGCTTTACTTTTTCACCGTCTAAAACAATGTAGGAATGTGCTTCGTCGAGCGAAAGCTCGGTTTCGCTGCCGGGAGTGCCGAAAAATGTAATTACAAACATTTCGGTAGTGCCCTTTGCCTCAATGGCATTTTTGCTTATAAGGCCCGCGGTGAGAGTATTTGTGCCCGGAGTGGCAAGTTGCAAATCGCCTGCGGAATGGTTGTCGGATCCTTGAAGAAAGTCAACCTTTCTGTACTCCAGGTCGCCCACAAAAACAAACGCCGCATTCACCTGGGATATATCTCCCTCGGCGCCCTCTATACTCACCTTCACCTTAGCTTCGCCGGAAACGGCGGAGAGGTCATCTTCCGTGGCAAGTTCAAAGGCAACTTTCGGCTCTTGCGCCGCCAAAGCAAAAGTGGGTAATTGCGAAAAAGCCACGCATGCTGCAAGAGCAATCGTTTTAATTTTGAGTGTAAAACTCCTATTCATATTTTTTCCTCCGTTTTTTTATAGCTTAGTTGTTTATAATCTGCGGTAAAATTGAATTTATAAAATCAATTTCAACTTGCGCATTACTTACGCCTTCCCAAATGACATAGTCGCAAACTGCGGAAATAAAAAGATATACTATAGGTTTAATACTTTCGGAATCGCAGTGCAATATTTGCGCAAGGCGAAGGGCGTATTCATCGTACATATTTTGGAAAATCTTGCCGTCGCCTCTTATTTTTTCGCCATATACGGGGCTCGCCGCCATTTGATATATAAAGCGAAGTTCGTTTTTGTACTCGCCGATTTTTTCGAGGCAACTTTGAAAAAATTCGGGCAAATTGTCAAGGCTTTTTAAAACGTAATCGAAAATTTCGTCTGTTATCTTATGCAATCCGTACTCCGTGGCTTCGCAAATGATAGTCGTTTTATCGGAAAACCAATAGTAAAGGCTCCCTTGCACTATGCCCGTGCCTCGGCAAAGCTCGCGGATTGATATATTTTCAAGGCCGCTTTTTGCGAGAAACGAAAATATTCTGTCGAGAATGTCTTTTGCATCTTTCGTCTGATAGGTAGCTAATTTCAAATTTTCACCTCCGAGCAGGAGTAGTTTTGAGCAAGTGTTTTAGTTTTTGTAAAAAAATTTGCCATGCAACATAATCAGAATTATGCGGTAAGGCAAATGCACATAATCAGAATTATGTAGTAAATTAAAATTGTTTTTTGTTTTAAAACGTTCA
>CAZSIY010000094.1:0-6337 GCA_964606825.1 uncultured Oscillospiraceae bacterium
TCATCGCGGGATTATAGAAAATGTTATCGAAGAAATAGGTGATGTTGATGAATGATATTGCCAAAGAATACGCCGCGGCGCTTTTTGAGCTTGCAAGAGAAAAATCGTCGGAAAAAGAATTTTTCGATGCACTTTTGCTCGTTGATGAAATGTTTAAAGATTATCCCGAGTATGTTTCCGTTTTGTCATCGCCGAGCTTTTCTAACGCAAAAAGGACAGAGCTTATAAAAAAAGCGTTTGAAGAAAAAGTGCCATGCAATATACTTTCACTTTTGATGTTGCTTTGTAAATTTGGGAATTTAAATCTATTTTCGCAGTGCGTAAAAGAGTATGAAATGATGTACAACGAGTTTAAATCGGTAGTGTTTGCACGTATTGTGAGCGTAGTGGAACTTTCGGACTCGGAAAAAGAGTCGGTTGTAAAAAATCTTCAAAAGGTTATGAAAAAAACAGTTTTTCCGGAGTACGAAACGGATAAAAGTATAATCGGCGGATTGGTAATTTACATGGGCGACAAAGTGTTTGACGCGAGCCTCAAAACAAAACTTTGCAAATTAAAGGATGTGATGAAAAATGAAAACACCCACAGATGAAATAAGCAGTGTTATAAAAGAGCAAATACGTACTTTCACCTCGAAAACGAAAATGGAAGAAACAGGAACCGTTATACTTACCGGTGACGGAATTGCGGAAGTTTACGGCATAAGAAATTGCATGGCGGGCGAGCTTTTAAAGTTTGAAGATGGGAGCTACGGTATGGCGCAAAATCTGGAAGACGAAACAGTATCCGTGGCGATACTTTCCGACCAAAACGACATTCGTGAGGGAACCGCGGTGAGAAGAACAGAAAAAGTGGTTTGTGTGCCCGTGGGTGAGGAAATGCTTGGAAGAGTGGTTGATGCTCTGGGAAATTCCATTGATGGGAAAGGTGCGATAAATGTAAAAGAAAGCCGCCCGATTGAGGCCGACTCTCCGGGAATAATAGAACGAAAAAGCATTTCTGTGCCTTTGCAAACAGGCATAAAAGCAATAGATGCCATGATACCCATAGGCCGCGGCCAGCGCGAACTCATTATAGGCGACCGCCAAACGGGAAAAACCGAAATTGCCATAGATACTATAATAAATCAAAAAAATACCGACGTTATTTGCATATATGTGGCAATAGGGCAAAAGAGTTCTTCCGTTGCGCAAATTGCAAGTGAATTGGCAAAAAGCGGCGCTATGAGCTATACTGTAATAGTTTCCGCATCGGCTTCACAAAGCGCGCCGCTCCAATACATTGCGCCGTATGCCGGTTGCGCTATGGCGGAGTACTTTAGAGAGCAGGGCAAAGACGTGCTCATTGTTTACGATGATCTTTCAAAGCATGCGGTTGCTTATCGCGCGCTGTCTCTTTTAATTCGCCGTCCGCCGGGTAGAGAAGCATATCCGGGCGATGTGTTCTATCTTCATTCAAGGCTTTTGGAGCGCGCGGTTTGCGTGTCGGAAGAGTACGGCGGCGGTTCTATAACCGCTCTTCCCATTATAGAAACCCAGGCCGGAGACATTTCGGCGTATGTCCCCACAAACGTAATATCAATAACCGATGGTCAGATTTTTTTGGAAACGGAACTTTTTCATGCAGGCATAATGCCGGCTATAAATCCCGGAATATCCGTAAGTCGCGTTGGTGGTGCGGCGCAAATTAAGCCTATGAAAAAAGTGTCGGGTGAGCTGAAACTTTTGTATTCGCAGTATAGAGAGCTACGCTCATTTGCCCAGTTCGGGAGCGATTTGGATGCTGATACAAAAGCGCGTCTGGCCCTCGGCGAACGCATTGTGGAAGTTTTAAAACAAAAGCGCAACCGACCTGTATCGCCCGGGTGCCAGGTGGCGATTATATACGCCGTTATTCACGAATTTTTAGATGATATTGCCGTGGAAAATGTGTCAAATTTCGAAAACCGTCTCTATGAAATTTTGCAAACAGAGTACAAAGAGCTTCTTTGCCGCTTTGAAGAAGGATATTTTGAAGATTGCGACGTTGAGGCGCTCGAAGAGGCAATAGAAAAGGCAAAGAGGTGGTAGTGTGGGAGCCGATATGAAAAGTTTGAGAAATCGCATAAAGAGCGTAAATTCCACTCTTCATCTCACGAAAGCCATGGGTCTTGTGGCATCTTCCAAAATGCGAAAAGCAAACGACGCCATGGCAAAGAGTAAAAGCCATAAAAAATATGTTAAAAGCGTTTTGCTGTCTTTAAGCGCTGAAAACGAGTGTAAAAAGAGCGGATTTATGCGCTCGGGCGGCGACCGCGCAAAAATAATCGTAATTGCGGGCGATCGCGGCCTTGCCGGTGGGTATAACGCAAATGTTTTCCGCTTGGTAAATCAATTTCAAAATGCCGATATTGTTCCAGTAGGAAAGCGAGCTTTTGAAAAATTTCCCGGGGAATATATTTCGTCGGAATATTTTTCGGTGGAACAGGCACAAAAACTTTCCGATAGGCTTTGTGATGATTTCTTGCAAAATAAATATGACAAACTCGGCATCGTTTGCACAAAATATGTGTCTGCAATGACGCAGGAAACCAGCATAAAATGGATTTTGCCAATAGAGCGCGCAGAATACAAAAAAAACGGTTGCGCAATTTTCGAACCTGATGAACTTACCGTGTTTAACGCGGCGGTAAAAGAGTATGTTACCGCAAGCATTACCTGCGCCGTAAGAGAGAGCTTTGCGTGCGAGGTTGCATCAAGGCGCAGTGCAATGGACAGCGCCGTAAAAAATGCCGAGCAAATGCGAGATGAATTGGAATTAAAATACAACCGAGCCCGTCAAGGTGCAATAACCCGGGAAATAACCGAAATTGTAGCCGGCGGCGGTGCGTAAGAAGGAGTGATATCTTTGGAAAATATAGGAAGAGTTTGCCAAATTATGGGGCCTGTTGTAGACGTTAGGTTTGAAAGCGGGCATCTTCCCGCAATTTACAGCGCCCTCAAAATTCCCGTAAATTCAAAAATTTTAACCGTGGAAGTTGTGCAACACGTCGGCAACAACAAAGTAAGGTGTATTGCCATGGCATCTACCGACGGCCTTAAAAGAGATACCCCGGTTACCGATAGCGGAAGGCCGATAAGCGTTCCGGTGGGAAAAGAAACGCTCGGGCGTATATTTAACGTTTTGGGAGATGTTGTGGACAACAAACCCGAAGTTGAAACCAAAAATCGTTGGAATATTCACCGCCCCGCTCCGAAATACGAAGAGCTTTCTTCTTCCACGGAAATTCTTGAAACCGGCATGAAGGTAATCGACCTTATTTGCCCGTATTCCAAAGGCGGTAAAATAGGACTTTTCGGCGGTGCCGGAGTTGGCAAAACCGTGCTTATCATGGAGCTTATAAACAATATCGCAAAAGAGCACGGCGGAATTTCCGTATTTACGGGCGTAGGTGAGAGAACCCGCGAGGGTAACGACCTCTATAACGAAATGAAAGACTCGGGCGTTCTTTCAAACACGGCTTTGGTGTACGGCCAAATGAACGAACCGCCCGGCGCAAGAATGAGGGTTGCTCTCTCCGGTCTTACAATGGCGGAGTATTTTCGTGACGAAGAGGGGCAAGACGTACTTTTGTTTATCGATAATATTTTCAGGTTTACCCAGGCGGGATCCGAAGTTTCGGCGCTTTTGGGAAGAATGCCATCGGCAGTGGGATATCAGCCGACTTTGGCAAATGAAATGGGCGCTTTGCAAGAGCGAATTACCTCCACGAAAAAAGGATCCGTCACTTCAATTCAAGCTGTTTATGTTCCCGCAGACGACCTTACGGATCCCGCTCCCGCAACCGCCTTTGCTCATTTGGATGCCACTACAGTTCTTTCGAGAAATATAGTTTCTCAGGGCATTTATCCCGCGGTTGACCCGCTTGAGTCCGCAAGCTGTATTTTGTCGCCGGAAATTGTGGGAAAAGAGCATTATGAAACCGCCAAAGAAGTGCAAAGAATATTGCAAAGATACAGAGAACTCATGGATATAATTGCGATAATGGGTATGGACGAACTTTCCGACGAAGATAAACTTCTCACTCAGCGTGCAAGAAAAATACAGCGTTTTTTGTCACAGCCGTTTTTCGTTTCGGAAAAATTCACGGGTATTTGCGGAACCTATGTTCCTCTAAGCGAAACAATACGCGGATTTCGCGAAATTATCGAGGGCAGATACGACGATATCCCCGAGTCGGCGTTTCTTTTTGCGGGCACTGTTGATGAGGTTGTTCAAAAGGCAAAGGGGCTGAAAAAATGACAGAATTTGATTTTATTGTTTCGTCATCTGACGGAACAATTTTCAGCGAAAAAATAGGCTCCCTTCTTTTTCGCGGTGCATGCGGAGATTGCCGAATATTTTGCGGCCATGCACCGTTTGTAACAAATGTTTTGCCCGGTAAATGTGAAATGATTTTTGCCGACGAAACTAAAAAGACGGGGCGTGTAAAAAGCGGAATTTTGTCTGTTCAAAAAGAGCAAACCGTGCTTGTTACAAACATGTTTGAATTTGAAGATTAAAAAAGCAAAGCGGCTGTAATTGTCGCTTTGCTTGAGTTTTAAACATCTTCCGTGCACCGCTTAACCATTTCGGCAGAAAGGCCGCGGCAAAGAACGATAAGCCTTTTTACCTTTTCTATGGCGTTGTCTTTCATGCCACCGTTTATCCAGTCTATGTACAAGCCGAACAGCGTGCATTTGGTAAAAATTACGGCAACTTCTTTGTCACTTTTGTTTACAGGTTCTTTTTCTTCGTCAAAGGCACTTTCAAAATATTTTGTAACAACATATTCACATATTTTCATGAGGTACTGCTCGTATATGCTTCTGTTTACGGAGTTGCAATTATTAAGAACCGACTTTTTGTTTTTCAGTGTAAAATAAAATGTCGCTTCCAGCGCTTCGTCAAGCGTTTTTATGCTCGGATATTTTTGTATGAGCGCATCTGCAGTAGCTTTTATGATTTCTTCTATATGCGAGGGGATGTCATTGAAGTGGTAGTAAAACGAATTGCGGTTTATTCCACATTCTTCGGCAATCATGCCCACGGTAATTTTGTTTAGAGGTTTTTCGTCAATTAGCTTTAAAAAAGTGGTCTTTATTGTCTTTTTTTGTAAAATTTGGCATGGTAATCCCACCCTAAAATCGCTGTACGATAATTGTATCATGAAAAAAATTCAATAGCTTTCATACGATTTTTTGCGTGTGGCGTTTTGGTTGTACCGTACAAAAATCGTTTTCTTTTTTGTGCAATTTTTTAGATAAAAAAACACATAAAAATTTTGATTTATTTCGCTTCGATTTATTTGAATTTTACGAATAAATACAAAAGGAGAATTTTGAACCGCCGTTTCGGTTGACATTGAGGCAAATCTGTGGTAGTATATTGTCGTATCAAGGGAGATTATGTCCTTTTCTTTTTAGTTGGACAGTTAGTTAAATCTAACCGAATAATCCCTGTAAAAGTTGCCAATATGTAAGGAGGTTTTATAAATGGCAAAATTTGAACAATGGAACGGTTTTAAAGGCACAAAATGGCGTGAGGAGATAGATACCCGCGATTTTATTCTCGATAACTACACTCCGTACGACGGCGATGAGTCTTTCCTCGAAGATTCTACCGAAGCAACAGACAAGCTCTGGGGCAAAGTATGCGAACTTCAGAAGGAAGAGCGCGCTAAGGGCGGCGTTCTCGATATGGACACACATATTGTTTCCGGAATTAATTCGCACAAACCGGGATATATCGACGAGAGCATGAAAGAGCTTGAAAAGGTTGTAGGGTTGCAAACAGACAAACCCTTAAAACGTGCATTTATGCCTTTCGGCGGAATTAAGATGGCTGAGGAAGCTTGCAGCACATACGGCTACGAGCCCGACCCCGAGCTTCACAAAATCTTCACCGAATATCACAAAACACACAATCAGGGCGTTTATGATGCATACACGCCTGAAATGCGTGCAGTACGTAAAAACAAGATTATTACAGGTCTTCCCGACACATACGGAAGAGGAAGAATTGTAGGAGACTACCGCAGAGTTGCTCTTTACGGTATAGACATGCTCGTTGAAATGAAAAAGCGCGATATGAAAAAATGCGCAAGCGAGTCTATGTTTGAAGACGAAATCCGTCAGCGCGAAGAGCTTTCAATGCAGATAAGAGCTCTTAACGAGATGAAAGAAATGGCAGCATCATACGGCTATGATATTTCACAACCGGCGAAAGATGCAAAAGAAGCTGTTCAGTGGCTCTATTTTGGATATCTCGCAGCTATCAAAACACAAAACGGCGCCGCAATGAGCGTTGGTAGAATTT
>CAZSIY010000095.1:0-6301 GCA_964606825.1 uncultured Oscillospiraceae bacterium
GCGATAGACATATATAAATCGGGCACGAGAAAAGACGAGCTTATCCTCACGCCCAAGGAGCGCGAAGCGACCCTTGCAATCAGACGTTCGCTCACAAATAATCCTCAAGATGTTACCGAAAGTGTCATAAATAACATTATTCGTACAAAAAGTAACGATGAATTTATTCGCAACATGAAAATAAAAAGAGTACCCCAAAGGTAATTTTAGCAAAGGATGAAGAAAATGGCAGAAAAGAAAAAGGCAAAACCTTGCAAAAGCGCACCGCCGAAAAAAACAGTAAAAAAGAGCGCCGCGCCCAAAGGAGCGCATACTTCCGAAATTCTCAGCATTTGTCTGGGAGCGCTAAGTCTTGTGCTTATGATTTGCGTGTATACAACGGGTGCAGGCAAACTCGGTGCTCTGATTTCGTCTTTCTTAAAAGGAACCCTCGGAGTCGGCGCCTATGTTGCTCCCATTGCTTCAATTTGCATGATTTTGCATTTCTTTGTAAGTGATAGGGATGACAAAAAGAAAAAATACATACTCTCTTGGATAGCAATTGCGGATTTTACGGCTCTTTGCCACATGATATTTGCCCATGGAAACGCAAAATGGCAAACTTTTTATTCGTATTCATGCAAAAATCCCGGCGGCGGATTTTTAGGTGCGCTTATCGGTGAACCGCTTACGTCGCTTTTGGGAGATGTGTGCACTTATATTATATTAATTGCAATTATGGCTATTATGATGATTTTGGTGTTTGACATATCTTTTGCGCGTATATTGGCGTCGTGTATATTGAAAATAAAAAATTCCGTGGATGCGGCTAAAAAAGATATTTCCAAAAGCATCGAAGAAGAGCAAAAAGAGATAAAAACGCCCCAAAAGCGCGTGCACGAGGAAGTTCCTTTCCCCGAACCGCCTCCGGAAAATCCGTCGTGGGAGCCTGAGGTACCCCCGAGCTTTATAACTCCGGAAATAAATATATATAATGAAAAGAACGAAGAAAAAAGCGAAACCGTGTCGAAAGACGAAACGGAAAATTTCCATAAAGAAATTCTTGACGAAATGGAAAACGCAGAGGCGAGCACAAAAGTGTATAAATACCCCGACCCTGAACTTTTAACGGCTCCAAAACCTAAGCAAGACGGTAAAAAAATGAGCGACGAACTCCAGGAAAACGCTATGAAACTTGTGGAAACGCTTCGCAGCTTCCATGTGGAAGCTCAAGTTGTGGAAATAAGTTGCGGCCCCACGGTAACTCGTTATGAAGTAAAACCCGCTCCGGGCGTAAAGGTGAGCCAAATTACGGGTCTTTCAAAAGACATTGCCCTAAAACTTGCCGCAAAAGGCGGTGTTATGATAGCTCCTGTTCCCGGAAAGTCCACAATAGGAATCGAAATAGCAAACGCGAACCCGAGTGTTGTAACACTTAGAGAAGTGCTCGACAGCGACGAGTTTAAAAATCACAAATCAAAACTTGCCGTTGCCCTAGGAAAAGATATAAGCGGAGCTCCTGTTATAATGGACCTTGCAAAAATGCCTCACCTTTTGATTGCCGGAGCTACCGGTGCCGGAAAGAGTGTGTGCATAAATACGCTCGTTATAAGCCTTATATATAAAGCAGACCCGAACGAGGTAAAACTTGTAATGATAGATCCGAAACAGGTTGAACTTGGTGTTTACAACGGCATACCGCACCTTTTAATTCCAGTTGTGAAAGATGCTAAAAAAGCAACGGGCGCTCTCTCTTGGGCGGTGCAGGAGATGACCGAGAGATATTCCATATTCGAACGCAATAACGTGAGAAACATTCAGGGATATAACGAACTTATGGAAGCCGAAGGCACACCCGAAAACAAAATGCCTTCAATAGTTATAATAATAGATGAGTTTGCCGACCTTATGATGGTGGCTCCGGGTGACGTGGAAAACTATGTTTGCCGTATCGCCCAGCTTGCCAGAGCGGCGGGAATGCACCTTGTAATCGCAACTCAAAGACCTGTTGTTAAGTTTATTACGGGTAATATCAAGGCAAACGTGCCAAGCCGTATTTCGTTCATGGTGGCGAGCATAAAAGACTCGCAAACGATTTTGGACATGGGCGGCGCGGAAAAACTCGTAGGTAGGGGAGACATGCTATACCTTCCCGTGGGCGAAACAAAACCCGCGAGAATGCAGTGCGCCTTTGTTTCCGACGACGAGGTTAAAAGCGTTGTCACCGCTGTTACCGAAGACGGTGAACCCGAATACGATCCGAGCGTAATAGAACAAATCGAAAAAGATGAGGAATACAATCCCGACGGTTCCGACCCGGGCGATGCCGACGAGCTTTTGCCCGAGGCAATAGAAATGGCAATTGATAACAAGCAAATTTCCACCTCGCTTATCCAAAGGCGCTTCCGCATAGGATATAACCGCGCGGGAAGCATTATCGACCAAATGGAAAAGCGCGGAATAATAAGCGAACCCGACGGCAACCGCCCGAGAAAAGTTTTGATTACAAGAGAACAGTATAACGAAATGTTGATGAAATAAAGGATATTACTATGCAAAAACACGGATTTCTTCCGGTGTCTCGGGAGGATATGAAAGAAAGAAATATAGAAACGCTGGACTTTGTGTATGTTTGCGGAGATGCATACGTTGACCATCCGAGCTTCGGTCATGCCATAATATCTCGTGTGCTCGAAAACCACGGATACACAGTGGGCATAATAGCTCAGCCGGATTGGCACAATTGCGAAGAATTTAAAAAGCTCGGAAAGCCGAAATACGCTTTTCTTGTTGCAGCGGGAAATATCGACTCCATGGTAAATCGCTACACGGTAAATAAAAAAGTGCGCTCTGACGACTCTTATTCGCCCGGTGGAAAAGGCGGCATGCGCCCCGATCGTGCCACAATTGTGTATTGCAACCGCATAAGAGAAGCTTACCCCGGAGTTCCCATGATAATAGGTGGCATTGAGGCGAGCCTCAGACGGTTTGCTCATTATGATTACTGGGATAACAAGGTGCGCCGCTCAATTCTTCTTGACACTCGCGCAAACGTTCTTATTTACGGTATGGGCGAAAAGGCGATAGTTCAGCTTGCAGATGCCATGAAAGAAGGAAAAAATCTTGCCGATACAAATGTAGACGGCTGCTGCTACGTTAAAAAGAGCCTTGACGGCATGAGCGACTATATCGAACTCCCTTCTTGCGAAGAGGTTTGCGCCGATAAGCGAAAGTATGCCGAGGCCACAAAAACAGAGTACGACAACCAAGACCCCATACGTGCGAAAACGCTTGCGCAAAAACATTTTGACCGTTATTTGATACAAAATAAGCCTATGATGCCCTTAAGCACCAAAGAGCTTGACGCCGTGTATTCGCTGCCATATATGCGCACGTGGCACCCCATGTACGACAAAGACGGCGGCGTGCCCGCGATTGAAGAGGTAAAATTCAGTATAACAAACAGCAGAGGTTGCTACGGTTCGTGCAATTTTTGCGCGCTCACTTTTCATCAGGGGAGAATTGTTCGTTCGAGAAGCGAAAAGTCGGTTATACGCGAAGCAACGCAAATGACGTGGGATCCCGATTTCAAAGGATATATCCACGATGTCGGCGGCCCCACGGCAAATTTCTACGGACCGGGATGCGAAAAGCAGCTTGAATTCGGTACGTGCAAAGACAGGCGTTGCTTATATCCCAAGCCTTGCCCGAACTTAAATGTAACTCATAAAAAATATCTTGAGCTTTTGCGCAAGGTTCGCGCAATTCCAGGCATTAAAAAAGTTTTTATACGCTCGGGCATACGCTATGATTACCTTATAAGCGACAAAGATGATGAGTTTTTTAACGAACTTGTCGAGCATCACATAAGCGGACAGCTTAAAGTTGCCCCGGAACATATTTCGGAAAACGTTTTAAAATACATGGGAAAACCCGGCAGAAAGGTTTATGACAGATTTTGCGAAAAATTTTACGATTTAAACAAAAAACATGGTAAAAAGCAGTTTTTGGTGCCTTATCTCATGTCGAGCCACCCCGGAAGCACGCTCAACGATGCAATAGAGCTTGCATTGTATATTAAAAAGCATAATCTTCACCCCGAACAGGTGCAGGATTTTTATCCGACACCCTTTACGATATCCACTTGCATGTTTTACACCGGCCTTGACCCTTTTACAATGAAAGAGGTTTACGTACCGCGTGATATGGAAGAAAAACGTATGCAAAGAGCGCTTTTGCAGTTTAGAAACCCCGATAATATTCCGCTGGTAATAAAGGCACTAAAAAAAGCAGGTAGGGAAGACTTGATAGGCTATTCGCCCGAATGTTTAGTGAGACCCATTAATAAACGACCATGTTCAGAAAAGAGAGGGAAATTAAATGTACAAAATTTTAGACGGAAAAAAGACAGCTCAAAAGGTAAAAGACGAACTTAAACTAAAAGTGGAAAAAATGAAATCCGAAGGCAAAGTTCCCGGACTTGCCGTGATAATAGTGGGTAACGACAGCGCTTCAAGAGTTTATGTAAACAACAAAAAGAAAGCCTGCGAGTATATCGGCATACATTCTGAAGAATATGCGCTTCACGAGGAAACAACGCAAGATGAGCTTATATCTCTTGTGAAAAAGCTCAACGAAAAAGAGGATATTCATGGCATACTTTGTCAGCTTCCTCTCCCAAAGCATATAAGTGAGGAAACCGTTTTAAACGCCATTGACCCCAAAAAAGATGTCGATGCGTTTCACCCGGTAAATGTCGGAAAAATAATGATTGGCGATTTTGATTTTCTTCCTTGCACTCCCGCGGGCGTAATGGAGCTTATAAAAGAGAGTGGTACTGATTTAACGGGTAAGCACTGCGTTGTTGTGGGAAGAAGCAATATAGTTGGCAAACCCCAGGCAATGCTTCTTTTGCACCAAAACGCAACCGTTACCATTTGTCATTCCAAAACAAAGAATTTGCCCGAAATGTGTAAAACGGCAGATGTTTTGGTGGTGGCTGTGGGTAGAGCTAAAATGGTGGATGAAAGCTACATAAAAGAAGGAGCCGTGGTTATCGACGTGGGTATGGACCGCGACGAAAACGGTAAACTTTGCGGTGATATTGATTTTGAATCGGCTTGTAAAAAAGCATCATATATCACTCCCGTTCCCGGTGGCGTAGGCCCTATGACAATTGCCACACTTATGAAAAATGCCGTTACAGCGGCTGAAAAGACTTTTGAATAATATAAAACAACTCGCGGCTTTAAACGGCTGCGAGTTGTTTTATGATAAATTTGAGTAAAAAAATAACTGCCTTACGCAGTTACCTTTTTTCTTACATAAAATAAGAAGGGAAAATGAAAAAAGTTTTGTTATGGGTATATGATACCACTTTTCTGCAAAAAATGCAACACTCAAATTCTATGAAATTCACAAAAATACGCCTTTAATTTTGTGGAAAAACCCCAAAAAAATTAATCTTCGGGAGCTTTTACAAGTTTTTCAATCTTTTTCTTTATTCTTTGAATAGCGTTATCTATGGATTTTTCGCTTTTTCCGAGTCCTGCGGCAATTGCCGCGTAACTGCTTCCGGAGAGATACTGCCTAAGTACTTTTGACTCGTATGGGCTAAGCGTTTTAAGAAGATTTTTTTCGAGGTCTGTACAGCGCTCACGGCTTATCATTATTTCTTCCGGGTCGGTGCGCTGATTTTCCGTCACCGAGTCTATAAGCGAATTTTCGCCCTCCTCTTCATACGTGGGTTTGTTCAGCGAAATATAGGAGTTTAGCGGAATGTGCTTTTGGCGGGTGGCGGTTTTTATGGCGGTTATTATTTGACGTGTTATGCAAAGGTCGGCAAAAGAGCGAAAGTTAGAACCCGTTTCGGGGTTGTAGTCGCGCACAGCCTTGTAAAGACCTATCATTCCCTCTTGAATTATGTCTTCTCGATCGGCTCCTATGAGAAAATATGTTCTTGCTTTTGAGCGCACAAAGTTTCTGTATTTTTCCAGCAAATACTCCGTAGCTTTTCCATCGCCTGATTTTGCGAGGGAGAGGAGCTTGTCTTCGCTCATTTTATCAATATTTCCATATTTTTCCATTTTCGTCACCACCATAGAATATTTTGAAAAATCAATATATAAATTGTAAATGAAAAAAGCGATTTTGTCAAGTACATGAAAATTTCATTTGCGAAATGCTGAAAATATCGACTTGCACAGCAATAGGCGGCGCTGTAAAACGTAAAAGAGGTAAAAAAACAATAAATTTCCGAATTTTTTAAAAATTTGTTCAAAATGTATTGACATTTTTGCTTTATTGTGTTAGAATAATCAAG